>NZ_JBAWTG010000030.1:0-65678 GCF_037106235.1 Methylobacterium nigriterrae
ACCTCTACCAGGACCACGACACGCCCGACCGGATGTACGCCCAGGCCGGCCTCGACGCCCCAGCCATCGTCAAACTCGTCGCCGATACTCTCCCAGAGCAGCGTCAGGACAGCAGATCCGGACGTCTGCGCCTCGCCTGAGGCGCATTCGCGCGGGCGCGCACCGGCAGACGTGTGTGTCCGCGCCGTTCTTGTCGCTTGCGCCGATCGATGACACAAGCGCGCGGCACGAGCGGCCGCCCAGGGTCACGGAACCCTCGGGAGGCATTCCCCTGTGACGAAACGAGCGTGATGCCCGAGGCGACTGAGACAGGCTGCTCCGATCCCGGCCCCGTGCTGATCACCGGCGCGAGCGGCTTCCTCGGCGCTGCTCTGGTCGATGTGTTCCGGCAGGCCGGCTTCCCGGTTCGCATTCTCGTGCGCGCATCGAGCCCGCGCACGAACCTGACCTGGACCGACGTCGAGACCGCCGAGGGCGACATGCGCGACGCCCGGGCCGTTGCCGCCGCCATGCAGGGCAGGCGCTACCTCGTCCACGCGGCGGCCGATTACCGGCTCTGGGCGCCCGACATGGAAGAGATCGTGCGCACCAACCGGGACGGCACGCGCATCCTGATGGAGGAAGCGCTCAGGGCCGGCGTCGAGCGCATCGTCTACACGTCGAGCGTCGCGACCATCAAGCCGCATGACGACGGCACGTCGGCCGACGAGATGCGCCCGCTCACCCCCGGCACGGCCATCGGCGCCTACAAGCGCAGCAAGGTCGTGGCCGAGCGCGTCGTCGACGAGATGGTGGCTAGGGACGGCCTGCCCGCCGTCATCGTGAACCCGTCGACACCGATCGGCCCACGCGACGTCAAGCCCACTCCGACGGGGCGCATCATTCAGGAAGCGGCGATGGGCCGGATGCCGGCCTTCGTCGATACGGGCCTCAATCTCGCCCACGTGGACGACGTCGCGGCCGGCCACCTGCTGGCGCTGCGCAAGGGCCGCGTCGGCGAGAAATACATTCTCGGCGGCGAGAACGTGATGCTGGCGCAGATGCTCGCCGACATCGCCGGCATGGTCGGACGGAAGCCTCCGACCCTCAACCTGCCGCGCGGCGTGGTCTATCCGATCGCCTTCCTCTCCGAGCAGATCGCGCGCGTGACCGGCAAGGCGCCCTTCGCGACCATCGATGGGATCCGCATGTCGCGCTACCGGATGTTCTTCTCGGACGCAAAGGCACGGGCGGAACTCGACTACAGGGCGCGGCCCTATCGCGAGGGCCTGTCGGACGCGATCTCGTGGTTCCGCGGCGCGGGATATCTCGGATGAGCACGCGCCTCGAGACCGCGTCCGACATCCGCTCGGGCAAGGGTCATCGCGACGAGAACTTTCCCGTCGCCTCGCACCTGATCCATCCGCGCCATCGCGGCGCGATCCTGGCCTTCTACAATTTCGTTCGCGCCGGGGACGATGTCGCCGACCACGATGACCTCGCGCCAGAGCGCAAGATCGCTCTCCTCGACGGGCTCGCCGATTCGTTGACCGGAAATGGACCGGCCGACCCCGAAGCAGAGCCGTTGAAGCTTGAGCTCGCCGCGCGTGGATTGCCGCCGATCCACGCGCTCGAACTCCTCGACGCCTTCCGCATGGATGCGCGCAAGGACCGTTACGCGAATTGGGACGAGCTGATCCACTATTGCCGCTACTCGGCCATGCCGGTCGGGCGGTACGTGCTCGACGTGCACGGGGAGGACCCGGCCCGAGTCTGGGCCTCGTCGGATGCGATCTGTGCCGCGCTCCAGATCATCAATCATCTGCAGGATTGCGGGAAGGATTTCCGCACGCTCGACCGGGTCTACATCCCGCAGCAGGTTCTGGTCCGGCACGGCGCGACGGTCGAGATGCTCGGCGCTGAGCGTGCGAGCCCGCAGCTTCGCGCGGTGATCCGGGAATTGGCAGGGCGCACCCTGGCTCTCCTCGACGACGGCGCTAACCTGCCCGATCTCATCGACGACCTGCGACTGTCGCTGGAAATCGCGGCGATCCACCGTCTCGCGGTCGTTCTGGCCCGCGGCCTCACCGAGCGCGATCCGCTCTCCGAGAAGGTCCATCACGGCAAGGCGGCCTTCGCCGCCACCGCGCTCGGCGGGATCGTGGGAACGCTCGCGCGCCGCCCGTTCCGCGCCCGCGCGCTGCGCGCCGCCGCCCAGGGAGCGCATCGTTGAGCGCCACCGCCACGCCCATGCCCGAGACCGCCACCGAGGCGGCCCCTGCCCTGCCGGCGGCGGGCTCCTCGTTCTACACGGCGATGCGTCTCCTTCCGAGGGAGCGGCGCGAGGCGATGTACGCCGTCTACGCCTTCTGCCGCGCGGTCGACGACGTCGCGGATGACGGTGGCGCCGCGGAGGTGCGGGCGGCCGAGCTCGACCGCTGGCGCGCCGACATCGACGCCCTCTACGCGGGCAAGCCGTCGGCCCGGGTGCGCGACCTCGTCGTACCGGTCGCGCGCTACGGCCTGAAGCGCGAGGATTTCCACGCGGTCATCGACGGCATGGCGATGGATGCGTTTGAGGACATCGTGGCCCCCGACGAGGCGACCCTCGACCTCTACTGCGACCGCGTCGCGAGCGCGGTCGGGCGCCTCTCCGTGCGCATCTTCGGCATGCCGGAGGAGGACGGAATCCGCCTCGCCTGGCACCAGGGCCGGGCGCTGCAGCTCACCAACATCCTGCGCGACATCGACGAGGATGCGGAGCGGGGCCGCCTCTACCTGCCGCGCGAGAAGCTCGCCGCCATCGGGCTGAGCGCGCCGACGCCGCAGGCCGCGATCCAGCACCCGCGCATCGGCGAGGTCTGCGCCGGCGTCGCAGCGGAAGCCGACGCGCATTACCGCGCGACCTGGGAGATCATCGGCCGTTCGCCCCGCAAGGCCACCAAGGCCGCCCGCCTGATGGCGGCCGCCTATCGCCTCTACCTGGATGCCCTGCTCCGGCGCGGCTGGACGGCGCCGCGTGCTCGGGTGAAGCCCGGCAAGCTCGCGCTCATCGCCGTCGCGCTCCGCCACGGGATCGTCTGATGGGCACGATCCACGTCGTCGGTGCGGGCCTCGCCGGCCTCTCGGCCGCCGTCTCTCTCGCCGAGCGCGGACAGCGCGTGGTGCTGCACGAGGCCGCCAAGCAGGCGGGCGGGCGCTGCCGCTCCTACTACGATCCGACGCTCGGGCTGACGATCGACAACGGCAACCACCTGCTCCTCTCGGGCAACACCGACGCGCTCGGTTTCATGCGGAAGATCGGCGCGCCCGCCGACGCCCTGACCGGGCCGGAGGAGGCCGCGTTCGACTTCGCGGATCTCAGGACCGGCGAGCGCTGGCGGCTACGCCCGAATGCCGGCCGGGTGCCCTGGTGGGTCCTCAGCCGCTCCCGGCGCGTGCCGGGCAGCCGTGCCCGCGACTATCTCGCGCCGCTCGGCATCCTGAGGGCCGCCTCCGGCAAGCCTGAGGGTCAGGGCGGCACGATCGGGCAAAGCATGGCCTGCGAGGGCGTGCTCTACGATCGGCTCTGGCACCCGGTCCTGCTCGCCGCCCTCAATACCGATCCGCGCGAGAGCGATGTCGGGCTCGCGGCCACGATCTTGCGGGAGACGCTGGGCGCGGGCGGCAGCGCGTGCCGGCCCCTCGTCGCGGTCGCAGGTCTGTCGGCGGCCTTCGTCGATCCGGCAGTCGCGTACTTGGCGAGACGCGGCGCCGAGATCCGCTTCGGCCGCCGTCTGCGCGGGCTGGGACTCGGGCAGCGCGGGATCGAGCGCCTCGATTTCACGGATTCGCCCGACGAACTGGCGGCTGACGATTCCGTGGTGCTTGCCCTGCCGCCCTGGGTTGCCGGCGAGATCCTGCCCGGACTGGCCGTGCCGCAAACATACCGCTCGATCGTGAACGCGCATTTCGCCGTGGTTCCCAAACCCGGCAGCCCGCTCCTTCTCGGCGTCGTGAACGGCCTGACCGAATGGCTCTTCGCCTATCCGGACCGGTATTCGGTCACGATCAGCGGAGCCGACCGCCTGCTCGAAACGCCCCGCGAGGAGCTGGCGGGTCAGATCTGGGGCGAGATCGCGAAGCTCGGCAATCTTGCTCCGGAACTGCCGAGCTGGCAGATCGTCAAGGAGAAGCGGGCGACCTTCGCTGCAACGCCCGCGGAGGCTGCGCGGCGCTCCGGGGCCGCGACGGTCCATGGGAACCTCGTCCTGGCAGGTGATTGGACCGCGACCGGCCTGCCGTCGACGATCGAGGGAGCGATCCGTTCAGGCAAGACCGCCGCATTCGCCCTGATGTGCGAATCGGCACGCGGACGCGGTGTAGCGTGAGGCATACGGCTGCCGGTTTGACGGGGCCGTCGAGGCGAGGACGATGCGAGAGGCTGTGAGCAAGGTCGAGGCGCTGCAGCGCCCGAAGACTCAGGACATTTCCCTCGAGGATGTCGAGCGCGGTGTGGTCAGCGCGACGCGCGCGCTGACGCGGCTCGCCCACGAGGATGGGCACATCTGCTTCGAGCTTGAGGCGGACGCCACCATCCCGTCCGAGTACATCCTGTTCCACCAGTTCCGCGCCACCCATCCACGCCCTGGCCTCGAAGCCAAGATCGGCAGCTATCTTCGGCGCACGCAGGGGAAGCACGGCGGCTGGGCGCTCGTCCACGACGGGCCCTTCGACATCAGCGCCAGCGTTAAAGCCTACTTCGCCCTCAAGATGATCGGCGAGGACATCGAGGCGCCGCATATGCGCCGCGCCCGCGAGGCGATCCTGTCGCGCGGCGGCGCGGCGAACGCCAACGTGTTCACGCGCATCCTTCTCGCGCTCTACGGCGAGGTGCCGTGGTCGGCTGTGCCGGTCATGCCCGTCGAGGTCATGTTCCTTCCGCGGTGGTTCCCCTTCCACCTCGACAAGGTGTCCTACTGGGCGCGCTGCGTGATGGTGCCGCTTTTCGTGCTGCAGGCCACCAAGCCGCGCGCCAGGAACCCGCGCGGCATCGGCGTGCAGGAACTCTTCGTGACGCCGCCCGAGCACGTCCGGTCGTGGCCGGGCTCACCGCACGCGACCTGGCCCTGGACGCCGATCTTCGGCGGCATCGACCATGTGCTGCAGAAGGTCGAGGATTACTTCCCCAAGACGCCTCGGCGGCGCGCCAAGGAGAAGGCCGTCGCCTGGGTCAGCGAGCGCCTGAACGGCGAGGACGGCCTCGGCGCCATCTTCCCCGCGATGGTCAACTCGGTCCTGATGTACGAGGTGATGGGCTATCCCGCTGATCACCCGCAAGTCCGGATCGCCTGCGATGCCATCGAGAAGCTCGTGGTCGAGAAGGAGCATGAGGCCTATGTGCAGCCCTGCGTCTCGCCGGTCTGGGACACGGCCCTGGCTAGCCACGCGCTGCTCGAAGCCGGCGGCGCCGAGGCCGAGCGTCAGGCCCGGAACGGCCTCGACTGGCTGAAGCCCCGACAGGTTCTCGACATCGTCGGCGACTGGGCGGCGGCGAAGCCGAATGTACGGCCCGGCGGCTGGGCCTTCCAGTACGCCAACGCCCATTATCCCGATCTCGACGACACGGCGGTCGTCGTGATGGCGATGAACCGCGCCATGCGCCAGCATGGCCTCGTTGCCGACATGCCCGACTACACCGTCTCGATCGCCCGCGCGCGCGAATGGGTCGAGGGTCTGCAGTCGAGCGACGGCGGCTGGGCGGCCTTCGACGCCGACAACAACCACATGTATCTGAACCACATCCCCTTCTCCGATCACGGCGCGCTCCTCGATCCGCCGACGGCGGACGTGACGGCACGCGTGGTCTCGATGCTGGCGCAGCTCGGTGAGACGCGGGAGACATCGAAGGCCCTCGACCGCGGCGTCGCCTACCTGTTCAAGGAGCAGGAGAAGGACGGCAGCTGGTACGGCCGCTGGGGCATGAACTTCATCTACGGCACGTGGTCGGTGCTCTGCGCCCTGAACGCCGCCGGCATCGATCCGCAATCGTCGGAGATCCAGCGCGCCGTCGCCTGGCTCGTCCGCATCCAGAATCCGGATGGCGGCTGGGGCGAGGACGCGTCGAGCTACAAGATCGACCCGGCCTTCGAGCCCGGTTACAGCACCGCCTCGCAGACGGCCTGGGCGCTGCTGGCCCTGATGGCGGCAGGCGCCAACGACGAGGCGGCGGTCACGCGTGGCATCAACTATCTCACACGGACGCAAGGGGCGGACGGGTTCTGGAACGAGGAGCGCTACACCGCGACCGGTTTCCCGCGCGTCTTCTATCTGCGCTATCACGGCTACTCGAAGTTCTTCCCACTCTGGGCCATGGCCCGCTATCGCAACCTCAAGCGCAGCAACTCGCGCCAAGTCGCCTACGGGATGTAGGCGCGTTCGCCCTGCGATCGACCGCGATTCGCCGGGCTCTACGGCGGCCTCGGCCACAGGCGCGCCGCAATGACGCTGGTAGGGAGGGTGTGTCGGACGGGCCGATCCGTCCGAACTCCTCATCACCAGCGCCGGAACCGCATGATCCCTGCCGAGCACGCCGCCCATGCCAGCGTGGCCGATCTGCGCGTCGCCGGGCCCCTCGGGCCGCCCGTCCTCGCCGTGACGGGGATGGCCAAAGAAGCCCGCATCGCGAGTGGCCCCGGCGTCACCGCGATCGGCGCGGGTGGCAATACGCAGCGCCTGCGCGCGCTCCTCGCCGACCGCCTCGAGCCCGGCTGCCGGGCCGTGGTCAGCATCGGCATCGCGGGCGGCCTCGACCCGGGCCTCGTGCCCGGTGACATCGTGGTGGCGAGCGGGGTGGTCGCCGACAGGCGGCGCTTCGCGGTCGATCCGGTCCTGGCGGAGGCTCTGCTCGCACGACTTGCCAAACCGGGCGTTCGGGCAGTCGCGGGCGACCTCGCCGGCGTCGACACGGCCGTGCTGTCCCTCGACGGCAAGGCCGACCTCCGGGCCGGCACCAATGCGCTCGCGGTCGACATGGAATCGCACGCGGCCGCGATCTTCGCCGAACGCCACGCCCTCCCCTTCGCGGCGATACGCGTCGTCTGCGACCCGGCACACCGGGCGCTGCCCGCTTTCGCGGCGAAAGCCTTGAAGCCCGATGGCGAGCCCGACATCCGCGTCATCCTGGCGGCTCTTGCGCGCGATCCGGGCAAGCTCAGCGCGATCATCCGCCTCGCCCGCGACTCGTCGGCCGCCTTCTCGGCCCTGGCCCGCGCACGGGCCCTCCTCGGCGCCGGGCTCGGCATGCCGGCGGCCGCGGAGCCCCTGCACAAGATCGCGTAGACTCGAAGCCGACCGCGTCGCGCAAAGGCACGAAAAAGCCCCGCGGCGCCGATGCGCCGCGGGGCTTCTTGATTCGACCGGACGCGGCCCTCAGGCCGCGGTGCGCTTGCGGGCTTCCTGTTTGGTGTCGACGCCGGAGGCTTTGATCTCCGAAAGCTTCTGGGCGACGTTGCGCGAGAACACGAACTCCGCCGGGCGCTGGTTCTCCAGGCTGACCTCCGGAGCCATCGGCCCGTCCGTCTTGATGCCACGCAGAGCATGGACGAGCGGTTTCCAGGGCTTGCGCACCGAGTCGACCACCGAGGAAGCCTCGTAGCCCGAGTGGACCATGCAGTCGGCGCACTTCTCGTAATTGCCGGTGCCGTAGGCGTCCCAGTCCGTCTCCTCCATCAGTTCCTTGAAGGTCGCGGCGTAGCCCTCGCCGAGGAGGTAGCAGGGCTTCTGCCAGCCGAAGACGGTCCGGGTCGGGTTGCCCCAGGGCGTGCAATGGTAGGTCTGGTTACCGGCCAGGAAGTCGAGGAACAGGCCGGATTGCTGGAAGGTCCACTTCTCGCGGCCCTTCTCCTTGCCGTGCCGAAACACACCGCGGAACAGGTCCTTCGTGGCCTTGCGGTTGAGGAAGTGCTTCTGGTCGGGCGCACGCTCGTAGGCGTAGCCAGGCGAGACCGTGATGCCGTCGATGCCCATCCGGGTCACGGAGTCGAAGAAGTCCGCGATCTTGTCGGCCGAAGAATTGTTGAAGAAGGTGCAGTTGATGGTGACGCGGAAGCCCATCTCTTTGGCGGTCTTGATGGCCGAGACGGCCTTGTCATAGACACCGCGCTGGCAGACCGACTGGTCGTGCATCTCCTTATCGCCGTCGAGATGGATCGACCACGTGAAGTAGGGGCTGGGCTTATACTCCTTGATCTTCTTCTCGAGGAGCAGCGCGTTCGTGCAGACGATCGCGAATTTCTTCTGCGCGATGATGCCCTCGACGATCTGGGGCAGATCCTTGTGGAGAAGCGGCTCACCGCCCGCGATTACCACCACGGGTGCACCGCACTCGCGCACCGATTCGAGCGCGTCGGCCACGGGCAGGCGCTTATTGAGGATCTCGTCCGGGTAGTCGATCTTGCCGCAGCCCGCACAGGCGAGGTTGCAGCGGAACAGCGGCTCCATCATCATCACGAGCGGATAGCGCTTGCGCCCGGTCAGATGCTGCTTGAGGATGTAGCCGCCGATCTTCGCGACGTACCGGAGGGGAATACCCAAGACGCGGCTCCTTTGTTTTTGGCCCCAGACAAGCGGGCTGCTTAGCGCGAAAACAACACGAATTCCAGCGATCTAGGTTGGAACAGGTCTCAAAGGCGTCCCTATCCCGACGCAGCCGCATGACTTTCCGCCGATGACGCAACGGGGCCACAGGCAGGGCGCCCGGCGAATGCGTTGACCACTTGCGGGGCAGACGCCTATCCCAGGCGCGGCGCGTTTTCCTAGTCGGTTTATCGAATGCCAGCTTTGCGTCGGGATTGCGACGACGATCACAAATTGAGCTTGGCCATATGCTTGCTGCGGTGCGAAATCGCACGTCATGCCGGCGACAAGGTCAGAAAACGGGCCTGCGTTGCATTCATGGTCCCAGCACTTTACTGAGCAGCCCGACCGCGGCGGACCGTCTCGCACCGGCTTCCGTTCTGACGGTCGGGGCCGGCGAGTCGTTCCCGGACCCGGACCGGAGCCGTTCCGCCGGATCGGGCCCGTCGCCGTTTCCCATGGGCGGGCGTTTGTGGCAAACGCCCTGGTTTCCATTGCGTCGCACATTCCTTCCCGGAACGGCGCAGTCACCGTCCGGTCGGTGCTCAAGGCAGGCAGGATACTCGTGATCGAACGTCTCGTCGCGTTTTCCGTTCAGCGTCGCTGGATCATCATCGCGGCCATCGCCCTGATGACGGCCGTGAGCGCCGGCACCGCAGCGCACCTGTTCCGCATCAACACCGATGTCGAGCGGCTTATCGATGCGAAGGAGCCCTGGCGCCAGGACGAGATCAACTACGAGAAGGCGTTTCCCCAGCGCACCAACACCGTCGTGGCAGTGATCGACGGACGGACGCCGGAGGAAGCGGAGGAGGCCGCGGTCGAGCTCGCCAAGGCCCTCAGCGTCCACAAGAACCTGATCGAGACCGTGTACCGGCCCGATGGCGGTCCGTTCTTCGACAAGAACGGCCTCCTCCTGATGTCCCAGGCGGAACTCGAGAAGACCGCCGAGCAGCTGGTCCAGCAGCAGGGCCTGCTCGGGCCGCTCGCCGCCGACCCGTCCCTGCGCGGCGTGATGCGGGTGCTGTCGCTCGGCGCCAAGGGCGTGAAGAGCGGCGATGCCAAGCTCGAAGACCTCGACAGGCCGATGGGCCAGATCAACGCGACGCTGGAGAAGGTGCTGGCCGGTGAGCCGGCGCGCATGTCCTGGCAGCTCCTCCTCTCGGGCGGCGAGACCAAGACAACGGATCTTCGCAAGTTCGTGATGATCCAGCCGGTGCTCGACTTCAATGCGCTCCAGCCCGGCTACGTGGCCTCGAAGCTCATCCGCAACGTCGCCAAGGAGCTCAAGATCACGCCGGAGTACGGTCTCCGGATGCGGTTGACGGGTCCCGTGGCGGTCGCCGACGACGAATTCTCGACGCTCTCCGACGACGCCTTCCTCAACAACAGCGTCACGGTCGGGGCGATCGTGCTGTTCCTGTGGCTGGCGCTGCGCTCGGGCCCGCTCGTGATAGCCGTGCTGATCACGACCTTCTCGGGCCTCATCGTCACGGCGGCACTCGGCCTCCTGATGGTCGGCGAGTTGAACCCGATCTCGGTTGCCTTCGCAGCCTTGTTCGTGGGGCTCGGCATCGATTTCGGCATCCAGTTCGCCGTGCGCTACCGGGCCGACCGTTACGAGCAGCCGACCCTCGAAGCGGCGATCCGCGCCGCCGCGAGAGGCGTCGGCTGGTCGCTGACGCTCGCCGCGGTCTCGCTGATCGCGGGCTTCTTCGCCTTCCTGCCGACCGCCTTTCGCGGCGTCTCGGAGCTCGGCCTCATCGCCGGCGTCGGCATGGTGGTGGCCTATCTGTTCGCCCTCACGCTGCTGCCGGCCCTGATCGCGGTCTTCAAGCCGCGCGGCGAGAAGGAGGCCGTCGAGACGACGTGGCTCGCGGGCGTCGATCCCTGGATCATCGCCCACCGCAAGGGGATCCTGATCGTGGTCGGCTTGATCACGCTTGCCGGCATGCCGCTCCTCTGGAAGCTGCCCTTCGATTCGAACCCGATGCACCTGCGCAGCCCGAAGGTCGAATCGATCGCGACCTATCTCGACCTGATCAAGGACCCGGCGACGAGCCCGAACGTCATCGACGTGATCGCGCCCTCCGTGGCGGACGTGCCGGAGCTGGCCAAGCGCCTGCAGGGGCTGTCGGCGGTGGCCTCGACTATCAGCATCGACACCTTCGTGCCGCGCGACCAGGATCAGAAGCTCGCCACAGTCGCCGATACGGCGCAACTGCTCGATCCCGCCTTGAACCCCGGCCGCAAGCCGCCGCCGCCGACCGACGCCGAGAACGTGAAGGCCATCAAGGAGGCGGCCGCGGCGCTTCGCGGCATCGCGACCGGAGATCAGCCCGCCGCGAAGTCGGCCGGCACCCTTGCCAACACGCTCGACAAGCTCGGCAACGCCCCGGTCGCCATCCGAGAGGCGGCCTCGGTGGCGCTGACCACGGATCTCAAGACTCTGCTGAGCCGTCTGCGCGACCTTCTCCATCCGGAGAAGATCACCCTCGACAACCTGCCCCCGCAGCTCAAGGCCGAATGGGTGGCCGCCGATGGGCGCGCCCGCATCGAGGTCCATCCGAAGGGCAACTCGAACAACGATCAGGTCCTGCGCCGTTTCGCCAAGGAGGTGCAGACGATCGCGCCGCACGCGACCGGCGCCCCGGTCGCCACGACCTCGTCGAGCTACACGATCCTCGGCGCCTTCGTGCAGGCGGGCCTTACCGCGCTGGTGTTGATCTTCCTCATCCTGTCGGTGGCATTGCGCAAACCTTGGGACGTCGCGATGACGCTCGGGCCGCTGGTGCTCGCCACCCTCTGGACGCTGATGGCCCTGAAGGTCGTGGGCATGCCGCTCAACTTCGCGAACATCATCGCGCTGCCGCTGATGCTGGCCGTGGGCGTGGCCTTCCACATCTACTACGTGATCGCGTGGCGAGCCGGCGTCGCCGACATGCTGGCTTCGAGCCTGACGCGCGCGATCTTCTTCTCGGCGCTCACCACCGGCACGGCTTTCGGCTCCCTCGTCCTCTCGAGCCACCCGGGCACGGCCAGCATGGGCAAGCTCCTCGCCCTGTCGCTGTTCTTCACGCTGGTGGCGGCCTTCTTCGTGGTCCCGGCCTTCCTTGGGCCGCCGCCGAAGAAGCCTGACGCCGACCGGCCGGAGAGCCGGAGGGCCGAGGCCGATCCGCCGATCAGCCGGAAGGAAGCGGTTCCCGTGAAGTAGCCGGACCGCCGCGTGATTGCTTGGCAGCACCTCGACACCGCGGAGATCCCCGGCGGCGGGCGCCTGCGGCTCCTCCGCCGTGGGCAGGAGTTCTCGATCCAGCTCGGCCAGAACGAGCTGATGAACAGCCGCCTCAGCGCTTCCGAGCGGGCGCTCGCGGAGCTCGCCTGCGGCCGGATCGGGGCGAGGCGTGGCGCTCGGATCCTGATCGGTGGGCTCGGCATGGGCTTCACCCTGCGTGCGGCGCTCGACTGCTTCCGGTCCGATGCCGAGATTGTCGTGTCCGAATTGGTGCCGGCGATCGTCGACTGGGCGCGCGGACCGATGGCGGAGGTGTTCGGCGATTGCCTCGACGATCCCCGGGTCGCGATCAGGCTCGAGGATGTCGCCGAGGTGATACGCAGGCGCGCGGCCGCATACGACGCGATCCTGCTCGACGTCGACAACGGTCCCGACGGCCTGACCCGCGCGGAGAACGACGCTCTCTACGATGCGGCAGGGCTGCAGGCGGCACGGTCGGCGCTGCGCCCGGGCGGCATACTGGCCGTCTGGTCGGCCCGCCCGGACCGTGCCTTCAGCGCACGCCTCGGACGGTCGGGGTTCGCGGTCGATGAGATCACGGTGCGGGCCAACCGAAGCGGCGGCGCCCGGCACCGGATCTGGCTCGCGACGCGGCCGGATCGGCCTGGATCGTGACGCGCAACTCCTAGCGCTGGTCCGGCGGGCAAGCCGCGCCCGCGGCAACTCACGAAAAATCCGAGAAGCCGCCGGTCGCCGCCGCCATTCGGGTAATCGCGTCACGGGCTTCCGGCGCGATGAGAGCGTCGCGCTCTGCGGCGTAAGCGTAGCCCGCTGCTTCGCCGGGGAAGCCGCCGGCGGTGGCAGGATGGGTATAGAGTTCGGTCAGGCCGTCCGGCAGGTGAGCGAGAAGCCCGGCCACGCGCTTCGACGTCATGGCGCCGGACCATGCGAGCCCCAGCGTTCGGTCTGGAATGAGCAGACCAGCTTGGCGGGCACGCACCGCAAGCAGTGCCGCCCAGGGGGCGATGTCGAGGGCGGGCCTCGGATCGGAGCCCGGCTCAGCCGTGCGCAGCACCGCGCGGGTCTCGCGCGGTACCCGGATCGCCCGCATGCCGAAATCGCGACCGATCCTCAGCACCGCGCCCGCGATCAGCGGATGGACGTGGAAATGCTTGTGCGCGTTGACGTGGTCGAGCGGCAGCCCGGTGGCACGGTAGGCCTCGAACTGCGCCGCGATCTCGGCGGCGAGCTGGCGCCGCGCGGAGGCCTTCAGGGCGAGGTCGAGACCGAGGCGGCCCATGTCCCGGCGCATGAGTCCCTGCGCATCGGTCAGGTCCGGAAGCTCGGCCGCGGGCAGCGTCGGCCACGCTTCGACGAGCACGAGATGCAGCCCGACCCTGAGCCCGGGCAGGCGTCGCGCGCGGGCGACGGCATCCGCGGCGGCCGGTGCCGACACCATCAGGCTCGCCGCCGTGAGAATGCCGTCGCGATGTGCCTGCTCGACCGCCTCGTTGACCTCGAGGCTCAGGCCGAAATCGTCGGCCGTGACCACCAATCGCTTCACGCACCCATCCTCGCGACTGTCGGTAATGGGCCTGGAAATGAAAATGGCCGGGCACGAAGCCCGGCCACAGGCCTCACGAATGCGCCGTGATCAGGCGGCTTGGCGCTCCTTGAGGAACCGATAGAATTCGACGCCCTCGCGCAGGCGGCGCTTCATCATGTCGGGCGAGCGCACCATCTCGCTGACGATGGAGGCGATCTTCGGGGCGCGGAAGTAGAATTTCTTGTAGAAATCTTCCACCGAGTTGAAGATCTCGCTGTGCGACAGATGAGGGTAGTGCAGGGGCGCGACCTGCACGCCGTTCTCGTCGACGAGCTCGGCATTCGCCTCGTCCAACCAGCCGTTCTCCACCGCCTGCTTGTACAGGAAGGTGCCGGGATAAGGTGCCGCGAGAGAGACCTGGATGGTGTGCGGGTTGATCCGCTTGGCGAACTCGATCGTCTCGCGGATCGTCTCCTTCGACTCGCCCGGCAGGCCGAGAATGAAGGTGCCGTGAATCGCGATGCCGAGCTCGTGGCAATCCTTGGTGAACTTCTCCGCCACCTCGACCCGCATGCCCTTCTTGATGTTGTGCAGGATCTGCTGGTTGCCGGACTCGTAGCCGACGAGCAGCAGGCGCAGGCCGTTATCCCTGAGCACCTTCAGGGTCTCGCGCGGGACGTTCGCCTTGGCATTGCACGACCAGGTCACGCCGAGCTTGCCGAGCTCGCGGGCGATCTCCTCGGCACGTGGCAGGTTGTCCGTGAAGGTGTCGTCGTCGAAGAAGAACTCCTTCGTCTGCGGAAACTCCTTCAGGCAGTACTTGATCTCCTCGATCACGTGGGCGACCGACCGGGTGCGGTAGGTGTGGCCGCCGACCGTCTGCGGCCACAGGCAGAAGGTGCAGCGCGACTTGCAGCCGCGACCCGAATAGAACGAGATGTAGGGGTGCTTCAGGTAGCCGATGAAGTACTTCTCCATCTGCAGGTCGCGCTTATAGACCGAGGTGACGAAGGGGAGCTGGTCCATGTCCGTCATGATGGCGCGGTCCTCGTTGTGGACCACGCCCCCCTCGGCGTTGCGATAGGACAGGCCCTTGATCTGGGACATGTCCACGCCGTCGGCGACTTCCTTGATGGTGAAGTCGAACTCGTTGCGGGCAACGAAATCGACGATCGGCGCCTGGGCCATGCTACCGGCGGCGTCCACCGCCACCTTGGCGCCGATCAGGCCGGCCTTCAGCTTGGGGTTGGCGGCCTTCAGCGCCTCGATCGTCTTCACGTCGGACTTGAACGACGGCACCGAGGTGTGCAGCACCACGAGATCGAAGTCGTTCGCCTGAGCGACGATCTCGGCCAGCTTGATGTTGTGGGGCGGCGCGTCGATCAACTTCGAATTCGGCACGAGGGCGGCGGGCTGCGCCAGCCACGTCGGGTACCAGAACGACTTGATCTCGCGCTTTGCCTGGTAGCGGGATCCAGCGCCGCCATCGAAGCCGTCGAAGGTCGGAGCCTGCAGGAAGAGCGTGCGCATGGGGTTCAAGGCCTCAGAGCAGAGCGGGATTGATCAAGTCGAGCGCGAGCGACGCCAAGTTCAGACGGAGGACGCTTCAGCATCGCGGCTGAGATTCGCCTCCGGAATAAGCGTTCCGTCCGCAACGACGCGATAATCGTGACCTTTCCATGTCACCGCCCCCGAGACGAAGCTCCAGGTGAAGTTCGCGAAGGAGAGGATGTCGCGAATCGGCAACAGCCAGTAGGCGTGCGGCTCCAGGCCGAAGGCGCGCTCGAGACGCAGGCACAGCACGATGCGGCAGGCGAGCGCCAGCGCCGCCACAGCCAGCGCGCTGTGGCCGGCGCCGGGAAGGAGTGCGCCGATCAGCGCGAGCGGGAAGGCATGGGTGACGAGCGAGCCCGCGTAGCCCGCGGGGTCCACGTTGCGGATCGTGCGGTTCCAGCGCAGCTCGTGCCGCCACAGGCCGGAAAGTTCGGTGTCGACGCAGGTATGCCCGATCGAGAAGGTGGGGATGGCAACCTGCCGGCCGCCGGCCCGCAGCGCCTCTCCGATCGCGTAATCGTCCGCGAGGTCGTCCTTGAAGGCCTCGAAGCCCCCGATCTCGGCGAGCGCGGCCCGCGTGAAGGCGATGGTCGAGCCGAAGCAGGGCTTGGCGAGGCCGAGCGCGGTGCCGACCACGACGTTCGGCAGAAACTGCACGTCGATCGCGAGCGCCGAGAGGTGGGCGTGGATGCCCCTGTGTGCGGGCACGCCGTGGTACAGGCAGGTGACGCCGCTGACGCCGGGCACCGAGAGCTCGGCGACGATGCGCGCCAGGTAATCGGGCTTCACCACCATGTCGCTGTCGGCGAGCACGACGAGATCGTGCGCGATCATGGCCGACATGTTGATGAGGTTCGAGACTTTGCGGTTCGAGCCGTGCTGACGGGCATCGACAACGAGATCGATGCGAAGGGCTGGGAAGGCGGCTTCGAGCCGCCGCACGACGGCGATCGCCGGATCGGCCGCATTCTGCACGCCGAACACCACTTGGACGGGCCCCGCGTAATCCTGCCCACAGAAGCTCGCGAGATTCTCGTAGAGGTTCGGCTCCATCCCGCAGAGCGGCTTGAGCAGCGTGACCGACGGGACCAGATCCTCGTCGCTCGGACGGGGTGCGACGCGGGAGACGAGGCGGCCCGCGAGATAGGCCGCGAGCAGACCATAGCCGCAGCCGGCAACCGCGAGGACGAGAAGCAGCGGCGAGAGCCAGGTCAGGTCCATGGAGGGCGTCGCTCGGTCACGAAAGTCGGGGAGGAGATCGCCGGTGCGGCGCTCCTGGCGGGGGCGTTTCGTCGGACTTCAAGGCGCTGGTTTGGCGGTCAGCATCGCGGCGGTGCGATCGCGCAGGAATTTCAGCAACCCGTCGGCCCCCCCGGCCTTCAGCGGATCGGCGAAGCTCGCCCTCTGGCTGGCGACCTCGCTCACGTTTCCGTTCAGGAGGACGTCCTGAACGCGATTTCCGGGATTGACCACGAAATCGACCTGCGAATCCTCGCCCTGCGCGTTCGCGACTCGGGTGTGGACAACCCGGTTCGGCCCACGCGCGTCGCTCTGGGGCGTCACGTCGAATTTGCCGCCGACAGCCTGCGAGAGCCGTGTCGCGTAGGTGGCGATGAAATACTGCGCGAAGGCCTCGGTGAGCGCGCCCTGCTGCTCGGGCGTGAAGCTCTTCCATCTCGGGCCGACCGCCACGCGGACCATGGCGGGAAAGTCGAAACTTTCCTTCATGGGGCCACCCACCGCCTCGGCGCGACTCTTCGCGGTGCCGGCGCCGTCCTTCAGGGCCGATTCGTAGCCCGCATACAGGGTCTGGACCGTTCTGACCGCGGCGTCGTCGGCGGCGCGCGCGTCCGACGCGCGGCCCGCAATGAGGCCCGAGAGCGCGAGCGCGATCAGGGTTCCGCGGATCAGGCGCACTTCTTGAGATCTCCGCGCTCTGTGTCCGCGTTGCGGGCACCCCCGCTCGTGCCGCGCGGCGGGGCGTAGCTGTAGAATGGACCGAGCGTCGCCGTTACGGGTTGGAGGACGGGCTTCAGCCGGCGACCGAGCTCCGCCCCGCGCGCTTCCGTTTCGTCCTCATCGGTCCTGCCCTCGAGGAAGTGCCACGCGACGAGGCCCGGAACGCCGACGAGCAGGTCGGCCAGGCGCTTGACCAGCGACAGGGCCAGCGCGACCTCGGCCGGAATCCCGAAGATGGCGCACAGGGCAATGAGGCCGCCCTCCTGCGCGCCGAGCGCGCCGGGAACCGCGAAGGCGGCGCCGCGGACGGCCTGGGCGAGGCTCTCGATCACGATCGCCTCCGCGAAGCTCACCGCATAGCCCATGAAGTGAAGGCAGATGTAGACCTCGAGGGTGCCGATCAGCCAGCCGACGAGATGGATGCCGATGCCGTTCGCGATCCGGGCCGGCGCGCCGTAGAGGCGGCGAAGATTGTCGTAGAGCACCTCGATGGCGCCGAGCGCGCGCCATTCGCGGCCCGAGGCGAAGCGGCTCAGCAGCGCCTGGATCAGACGATGGCCGGAGCGCCGCTGGATCAGATAGAAGGCCGCGATGGCGGGCGCCGCCACCGCGAGGCCGGCTGCCACCGTGCGGACGATCGGCCCGTCGCCGGCGAGCCAGATCAGCACGCCGAGCCCGGCCACCGTGAACAGAAGCTGCGTCAGGGCCTGGGTCATCAGGTCGACGAACATGCTGGCGCCGGCGAGCCCGCCCGTGACGCCGCGCTTGGTCAGGAGCCGGGCGCCCACGAAGTCGCCGCCCACGGTCGCGACCGGCAGGAGAGTGTTGATGCCCTCGCGCACGAAGCGCAGGTTCACGCAGGTCGCGAGGCTCGGGCGGCCGTCCTTCGGGAAGATCGCGAACCAGCCGAGGCCGGCCCAGCCCACGGCGAGCGCGCGCGCCAGCACGACGATCAGGGCACCCCAGCCCGCGCTCACCACGGCCGCCGCCACGTCTTCCAGGCCGGAAGACAGGAACAGGCCGACGACCGTGCACAGTCCGGCGATCAAGGCCAAGGTCGTCAGGCGCTTCATGGTCCTCTTTCGGGGGCGTCGGAGGCTGAAATGCTGAACTCTCGCCGGAAAACCGGCCGAAGATGGGCCGGAAGCGAGGAGCATCATGGCAAGTTGCAGCTTCCGTCAGCGTTGTCTATCACCCGATAGACACACCGCCGACCAAAGCGGCATGGGCCTTCGGGCCCGGCAGTCAGACGGGTTGCGGGGAACGCCAGGGGGTTTTCAGGAATGGACCGCGACGCTCACAACATGGCCGGCGAGGCCGTGCATGGGGACGCTCACGCCGAGTCCTATGAGCACCGCCAGGAGGCGGGTGCGCCGGCACCGCAATCCCCCGTCATGGCCTGGAACGAGTGGGATCCGCTGGAAGAGGTGATAGTCGGCTCCCTCGACGGCGCGACGATCCCGACCCATCACCTGACGGTGATCTTCAACCTGCCGCGGGCCGCGCAGCCCTTCTACCGCCTCGCCAGCGGCTGGAAGTACCCGGGCTTCATGAAGAAGCTCGCGCAGGCCGAGCTCGACAACTTCATCAAGATCCTGGCCGGCGAGGGCGTGACGGTACGCCGGCCGGATACGGTCGATTTCTCCCGCACGTTCAAGGCGCCGCGCTGGTCCTCGCGCGGCTTCTGCGTCGCCTGCCCGCGCGATCCATATCTCGTCATCGGCGACGAGATCATCGAGAGCCCGATGTGCTGGCGCTCGCGCTACTTCGAGGGCGACGCCTACCGTTCGCTCTTCAAGGAATACTTTCGAAACGGAGCCCGCTGGACGTCGGCGCCGCGTCCCCAGCTGACGGACGACCTCTACAATTACGACTACCGGGTGCCGAACCTGAAGGCCGGCGAGCCCATGCGCTTCACCGTCAACGAGTTCGAGCCGGTCTTCGACGCGGCGGATTTCGTGCGCTGCGGGCGTGACCTTTTCGTCACGCGCTCCAACGTCACGAACCTGATGGGCATCGAGTGGCTGCGACGCCATCTCGGCCCCGGGTTCCGGATCCACGAGATCGAGAGTCGCTGCCCGCAGCCGATGCACATCGACTCGTCCTTCATGCCGCTCGCTCCCGGGAAGGTCCTTGTCAATCCCGACTACGTGGACGTCGAGCGCCTGCCGGCCGTGTTGAAGACCTGGGACGTGCTGATCGCGCCGCGCCCCGACCCGGTCTCGGGCTTCATGAGCAAGATCTCGATGTGCTCGCCCTGGACCTCGATCAATGTGCTGATGCTCGACGAGAAGAAGATCGTCGTCGACGCCAGCCAGCCGACCCTGATCAAGGCCCTGAAGGATTGGGGATTCGATCCGATCCCGGCGCCCTTCCTGTCCTATGGGCCATTCGGCGGCTCGTTCCACTGCGCAACCCTCGACGTACGCCGCCGCGGGACCCTCAAATCGTACTTCTGAGGAACCCGGCCGGCTCGCCGGTCGAAGGGGCGCGCCGGCCGTGGCGCTCCCCGCCTCCGTATCCTCGAGGCGCTCCGGCACGAGCCCGGCGTTGCCGCACCGACACAAACCGTCCTGATCGGGACGATCGACGCGCGTCGCACGTGCGGACCTGAACGTTTGTGTCCATAAGGTGAGCCCGACGACATCCTGGATCGCTCGATGGCATTCCTACGCCCTGCGGACCTCCTGAGCGCCTGCGCCGCTTGCGTGCTCCTCGCAGCGGCCGGAGGCTTGGCGCTGGCCGCCGACATGCCGGTCGCGCCGGAAGTGCCCACATTCGCCAAGCTCGAGCAGAAGCTCTGGATCGTGACCCTGACGGGCAACGTGCAGGCGACGCCGCGCTCGCCGGGAAGCGACCAGTACACCGCCATCGGCTATCCATCGGTGAGCATCCGGGAGGCCGGCACGCCGCAGCGCTTCTCGACGCCCGACGACGGCATCAGCTTCTCGATCTACGACAGCGCGGAGTTCCGGTTCGGAGTCACCGCCCGCTACGTGCCGGGTCGCTACTACCGGGACGACCGGCGCCACCTGTTCGGCCTTCGCGACGCGGGCTTCGCGATCGAGCCTGGCGTGTTCGTCGAGTATTATCCCGCGGCGTGGCTGCGCGCGCGGGCCGAACTGCGCCACGGCGTCTTCGGCCATCACGGCTTCGTCGGCTCGATCGGCCTCGATGCGATCCAGCCCATAGACCGCTTCCAGGTCTCGATCGGCCCGCGCTTCAATTTCGGCGACCAGTCCTTCGCGCGCCGATACTTCGGGGTCACGCCGATCGAGGCCCTCGTGAACCGCCGCGTCACGGCCTTCGAGCCGGGCAGCTACGCGACCGTCGGCGGCCTCGGCGCCCTCACCTACACGTTCAGTGAGCAGTGGGCGGCGACGGGCTACGTCGGCTACAACCGCATCGTCGGCTCGGCAGCCGACAGCCCGCTGGTGCGCCGCGGCTACGGAACGCCGAACCAGTTCGTATTCGGCGCGAAGGCCGATTACTCGTTCACGATGCCGGCTCTGTTCTGAGCGCCGGGTCAGGGCCGATCACGGCACCTGCCCGGTCGCCTGATGCCGGCGCCGGCCACCACCGCGCCGGTAGGTGGCGCGCGCCAGAATCAGGGCACCGCCGATCTGCAGGAATCCGTTCTCGCCGAGATCGGCGGGGCCGAGCTGCCAGTGCAGGGCGAGCCGCGTCACGGCATTGAGGGCGATGAGGCCGGCACAGAACGCGGCGGCGGCGGCGAGGGCGGCGACGAAATCGGGCATGGCTTCGCGTCCCGGGATGGGGACTGGAAGCTTAGCAAGAGCCGCGCCACGAGCTAGAGCCCGCCTTTGGTCTGTCCTCAGGCGGTGGGCGGCTGCGTCGCGCGCATCGAGGGGCGCTCGGCGAAGTCGGCGTACCACGCCGCGAGCCCCGGGTGCCGGTCCCGCCAGGCGAGATCGGCGAAGCGCAGGTCGAGGTATCCGAGCGCGCTCGCCGCCGCGACGGTGCCGATGTCCAGGCGATCGGTGAAGGTTGCCGCCCGGCTCTCGAACCAGGCGAGCGCGCTCGCGATCTTGGCGTTCTGCCCGTCGATCCAGCCGGCGGAACGCTCGCCCTCGGCGCGCGCCGTCAGCTCGTAGCGGATGAGGAGCGCTGCATCGAGGAGGCCGTCGGCGAGCGACTGCTCGTTGAGGGCCCGCCAGCGGTCGGCGCCCGCTGGCGGGAACAGCCGATGGCCCCCGAGCGCGTCGATGTACTCGCAGATCACCCGGCTGTCCGCCAGGGCGTTGCCGGTCTCGTCGATCAGCGTGGGGACCTGGGCCAGGGGGTGCTGCGCCAGCACGGTCTCGTCGCGCTTCATCGGGTGGACGGCACTCGGCAGCAACTCGATCCGGTCGGCGAGGCCGAGCTCGTGCGCCGCCACCATGACCTTCCGCACGAAGGGAGAGAAATGCGAGTGGAACAGCTTCATGACGGGCCTGCGTGTCGGATCGGGAGGGCGTGTTCAGGGTCGGCGCGGTGCGGTGGCGTTGCGCGCGGGCGGGGCGCCGCCGCCGGCGGGCGCCGCGGCCGGCGCGTGCGTCGGGCTCGGACGCGGCGTCTCGACGGCGAGGCGCTTCACCGGCCAGCCGTCGTTCCAGCGCTCCATGTCGCTGAAGCGCGCGTTGTTCTTCAGAGACGTGGCGTCGGCGCCCGAGAAGGCGGCGGCCGCGGCAAGGTCGAACGTCTTCCAGTAGGCGAGGTAATCGAGGCTGTCGGCGCGGGCGTTGTTGATCTGCGACACGAGGGTCTGCTGCTCGCCCGTAAGCGCCATGTCGGGCGTCCACTTGAAGCCTGGGGCCACCTGCTTCGGATCCCTGGGCGGCTCGGGCGGCATCTTGATGGCGCTGCCGTCGTAGCCCGCGTCGAGCCCCGCCGGGGAGGCGAGCGTCGCGGTCAGCGCCGGGAAGCCGTGATCGTCGGAAAGCGCTCGCACGAAGAGCTTGCGGTCGGCCCCGACCGCGCTCGCCTCGCGCAGCAGGCGGCGGGCCGCCGCGTCGGCCGCACGCGCATCCTTGTCACCGATCACCGTGACGATCAGGGTCTCGGGCGCGATCGCCGCGAGGTCGTCGAGGGCGATGCCGCGGGCCTTCGGGTTGCTGGCGATGCCTCCGGGCATCACCGCGAAGATCAGCTTCGGCACCGGTAGGTCCTGCGTCCTGGCATCGGCCGCGATGTTCGCGGCGATCGGCGCGCCGGCGAGGTGCCCGATCAGCGCGACCTTCGCGAGATTCGGCCTCGCGTCGGCGTCGCCCGCGAGGTCCGAGAGCGCCGCCTTGAGGAGGCGCTCGGCATTGGCGGTCGCGTCGGCGGGCCGTGTCCGGTTGGGCTCCTGGAAGCGCGGAAAGACGACGAGGTGCCCCTGGCGCGCAAGGTGATCGATCCAGGCGCCGTAGGCCTGCGGGTTCACCGCTCCCCAGCCGTGCAGGAACACCACGACGGAGCGGCCCTCCGCCGGCGCGGCGCCCGACTTGTAGAACACGAAGCTCGAGGCGCCGGATCGCCCGACTGCCCGCTTCACCACGCTCGCAGCGCGGTCGCCGACGCCGCCGGGCCCGTCTGCCGGTTGCGCCGGGGGCATGGCGCCCAGAGCCGGGGCAAGGCCGAAGAGGAGTCCAAGGAATCCACCGGCCAGATGGCCGTGCCAGGCTTTCAGATGCATGAGGGGCTCGATCGTACGGGCGTAACCGACGGTATCGGTGCCGCTACATAGCAGATTTGCCTGTCCTGGCGATGCCTCGCGGCGGGGCGGAGGCCGCCCATCGCCGCACCGAGCTCAGCCCGGAATCGGCGCCGGCAGACCCTCGCCGGCGGGTCGCGTCAACGGGAGACGCGCCTCACGTTTCCATCTCGCGCGAGATCACCTTGCCGCCGGGGCCGATCACGGATGGGCCGGCACCGTCCGGCCGGCCCGCCGCCGCCTCGACCCAGGCCAGGATGTCCTGGGCCCGCCACGGCTTCGGGATGAAGGTCGCGGACACGCGCAGGTCGCTCGGCTGGTCGCCGGCATCTCCCGAGGTCAGCAGCACGCGCACGCGCGGCCACGTCACGCCGATGATGCGGGCGAGTTCGAAGCCGCCGATCGGGCCCGGCGTGCGGACGTCGGAGAACACGACACTGACCTCGTCCGCACGATCCTGCAGGATGGCGAGCGCCCGATCGGCCGTCTCGGCCTCGATCACGGTGAAGCCGGTCTCTTCCAGGAGCGTGGCCGCGAGGAAACGCTCGTCGGGTTGGTCCTCCACGACGAGGATGACCGGCTTCCTACCCGACAGGTTCGCTTCGCTCATGGTCCGGGGCACTCTATGAGGGCTGAACGGCGAGCCCGTCGTTTTGTTTCATCGAATCTTCGCCGTAACAAAGCAGGCCCGCGCCGAGGCAAGTCCTGCCGCGTATCCTGGCACATCCGGAGCGATGAAAGCGTGTCCCTCAGGGCACAGAGCCGTGCGGGATCATCCCGCGCCGTTGGCCTTCAGGAAGGCGAGTGCGCGCGCCCAGCCGTCCTCGGCCGCAGCCTTGCGGTAGCTCGGCCGGTAATCGGCGTGGAAGCCGTGCGGCGCCTCGGGGTAGATCACGAGCTCGACCGTCCTGCCCGCCGCCGTCGCCTTGTCCCGCGCCTCCTCGACGCTCGCCACCGGGATGCCCGTATCGGCGCCGCCGTGGAGGGCGAGGAGCGGCGCGCGGATCTCGGCCGCGACGTCGCCCGACGTCTTCGGCTGAATCGCGCTGCGCTCTCCGCCGAGGGGGCCGTACCAGGCCACCGCAGCCCTCAGGTCGCGGCGATGCGCCGCGTAGAGCCAGACCCCGCGCCCGCCCCTGCACCAGCCCATCACGCCGAGCCGTCCGGCGTCGCCCTTCGAGGCGGAGGAGGCCCAGGCCGCGGCCACGTCGAGATCGGCGATCCACTGGGCGTCGGGCGTCTTCAGGATGACGTCGCGCAGGATCTGCTGGACGTCCGTCATGGTCGAGAGATCGCCCTGGCGCGCGTAGAGTTCGGGCGCCACGGCGCAGTAGCCCGCCTTGGCGAGGCGCCGGCAGACGTCCTTGATGTAGTCGTGGACGCCGAAAATCTCCTCGATCACCAGCATGATCGGGAACGGGCCCGGCCCGACCGGCATCGCCCGGTAGCCCGGCATCAGCCCGTCGCCGGCGGGGATCTTAACCTCTCCGGCCTCAATGCCGGTCGCGTCGGTATGCACGACCTGCGCCTCGACCCGCGTGGTGGCGAGCGTCAGCCCGCTCATCAGGCTCGTCATCACGAAGCCGCGCCGCGACAGGGGCGGCGTGATCAGCCCATCGAGACCTTCCGTGGCGGCGTCGAAGCCCGGCGCGTCGTCCTGAATGGTATCCTCCCGTTCGCATCGCGCGGGATGGCACCATGTCGGGCCGGCGCAGTCAAATCCGGATCAGGCCCTGGCGCGCACGGATCCGCCGCGGCGCTGCGGACCAGCCTGCCGAGAGGCTGCCCGAGCCGGCTTCGGCCGGACGATCTCGCCGAGGCTGACGAAGCCGCCCTCGGCTGCCTCAATGCCCTGCCCTGCCCGGATGCCGAAGCCGAGGGCGAACGATGGGCCGAGGAGCCCGTCACGGGCGATGCCGAAGCGGTCGAGGGCCACCAGGAACGCCTCGCGGAACAGGCTCGGCGTGCACCAGCGTTTCTCGGCCATGTGCAGCGGCCAGTCCCACAGGCCCTCGTGCCGGCGTCGGTCGATCGCCTCGCGGGGGATCAAGTAGCCCGTCCCGCGATGCTCGAGACCCTCGCCGAGAACGCGCCAATCGTCGTTTCGGAAGAGGATGGCGCCGTCCGCGCAGGATTGGTTCGAGAAGGCTGGGTTCGCGAAGGCTTGGCCGCCGT
The DNA here is from genome assembly GCF_037106235.1 of Methylobacterium nigriterrae. Taxonomy (NCBI): domain Bacteria; kingdom Pseudomonadati; phylum Pseudomonadota; class Alphaproteobacteria; order Hyphomicrobiales; family Methylobacteriaceae; genus Methylobacterium; species Methylobacterium nigriterrae. The sequence continues at coordinate 24,760 of NZ_JBAWTG010000030.1, forward strand.
CCATCATCGCAGGAGCCCCTCAGGCTTGCCGGCCGAAAGCGATGTCAGCGCCCGCGTCGGCTAGAACAATAGAGGAACACTGGCCCGAAACGGAACAGGGGTCAAGCGCTGTGTTCACGGTGCGTTCGCGTTTGCACCGGGTGCTGCCGCGACCTCAGTGGGGCTTGAACAGCGAATGCTCGACGCGGTCGCCGGCCCGGATGCCGAACTTGGCCGCAGTGCCAGCATTGAGCTCGAGCACCGACAGGATAGGCTCGCCGGAGGAGATCACCTTGGTCGAGAGCGGCTCGGTGTCGGCGGCGACGCGGGCAACCGTGCCGTCAGCGCGGATGAACACCATGTCGAGGGGCAGATAGGTGTTCTTCATCCACATGTTCACGGGCAGCACCTGCCCGAAGTCGAACAGCATGCCATGGTCGGGTGCCATGCTGCGGCGGAACATCAGGCCGCGGGCGCGGCTCGCATCGTCGCGCATCACCTCGACCGCAAAGGCGTGCGAACCCGACTTCGAGCGAATGGTCAGGGGTTCGGTCGGGCCGGCATCCTGCGCCGTGGCGGGGGCCTGAGCCGCGGCCGGCAGCGCCGGAACGGCGGCGAGGAGGGCGAGCGCGAGGCAGACGTCGACGGCGGGGCGGAGAACACGGAACACGGGAATCGGCACCATCAATGGGAGGCGGGCAGCGCACCGTCGATCAGGCGGACCTCGGCGGCCATGGCCCCCTTGGATCCGTCACCGTAGCGCACCAGCACCGCCTCGCCGGGTTTCAACTCGGCGATACCGTAGCGGCGTAGCGTCTCCATGTGAACGAAGATGTCCGGCGTGCCCTCGCCGCGGCTCAGGAAGCCGAAGCCGCGCAGGCGGTTGAACCACTTCACCACCGCGGTCTCGAGCCCGCTCGTCGGAGTGACGCTGACGTGGGTGCGCGGCATCGGCAGTTCGGATGGATGCGTCGCCGTCGACTGGTCGAGGGACACTACGCGGAACGCTTGCCAGCCACGGGCGCGCTCGACCGCTTCCACCACGATGCGCGCCCCCTCGCTGGCGCCATGGTGCCCCTCCCGGCGCAGGCAGGTGATGTGCAGGAGCACGTCCGCGCTGCCGTCGTCGGGCACGATGAATCCGAAGCCCTTCGAGACGTCGAACCACTTGATGTGGCCGGAAATCTCGATGAGATCGAGGGGGCGGTCCGTCTCCGGGCCACGCGGCGCGCTGGCCAAGCTGTCTGCCGAACGTGGGCCCGCGGGCCCTGATCCGAAGTCGTCAGACATGCTTAAGCAACCCACACCGAATCGCACCACGCAGTTCACAAACGAGATTAACAAAGTCCCGACTCGGCGGAAGCCCGTTTGACTGGCAGTATCGCCGCGCCGGCGTGCAATTTCGCCCGGACCGACATTGGCGCCACAGGGCCGGTGGCAGCCCTTAGTTCGGGCAACATGGTGATCCGACTCGTGGATTGGCGATTCTCACCGGAATCGCCGCACCGTGTCCCGGCGGCGCCATCGGGAGCAATCACGTTTCTGAGAGTCTCTCGGGGCGCTCGATCCTGTCGCGCAATCGCGCCCGGCGCGGAAGGATGCTAGGGCCGCGGCCATGCCGGAGCATCCGCAATCCTCTCCCGCGCCGCGCTTCGCGGCGATCGACGCCGCCCGCGGCGGAGCGCTCCTGGCCATGGCCACCTACCACGCCGTCTGGGATCTCGGTTACCTGCGGCTGAGCCCAGAGAACTACGCCCTGACGCTGCCGGGGCGGACCGCCGCGCACCTCATCGCTGGCGCGTTCCTCGTCCTCGTCGGCATCGGCCTCGTCCTGATGAACGGCCGCGGCCTTCGGATGCGCCCGACACTCGCGCGCTTCGTCCGCATCGGCGGCGCAGCAGCGCTCATCACGGCGGCGACCTACCTAATTTTCCCCGACAGCTTCATCTTCTTCGGCGTCCTGCACTGTATCGCCGTGTCGAGCGTGCTGGCGCTTCCATTCCTGTTCGCGCCGCTCGGCCTCGCGGCGCTGGCGGCCGCGCTCGTGATCGCGGCGCCCCACGTGGTCGCCTACCCGGTCCTCGATGCGCCGGCCCTGTCGTTTCTCGGCCTCGGTGCCGGCGTGCCGCGGACGAACGATTACGTGCCGCTCTTCCCGTGGTTCGGCATCGTGCTGGCAGGCCTCGTTCTCGGCCGCCTGAGCCTGCCGACCCTCGCCCGCTCGCGCCTCGGGGCGTGGCGGCCGGCCAGTCGCCCGGCGCGCGCGGCGGCCTTCGCCGGCCGGCACAGCCTTCTCGTCTACCTCGTGCATCAGCCGGTCCTGCTCGTCCTGCTGACGGGCCTCCTGATGCTGGCCGGGCCGAGCCCGCGGGCCGGCCTGGGGAGCTTCATGGCCGAGTACGGGCAGAACTGCACCCGCACGGGCGGCGAGCGCTCGGCCTGCCGCGTCGCGGCCCGGTGCACCGCCAATGCCCTGCGGCGCGAGACTCTCTGGGCGCTCGCAGGGCGCGACTTCACGCCGGCCGAACGCCTGCGCGCGCAATCCCTCTCGCAAGCCTGCTACGAGGCGGCTGAAGGCACGGCGCCGCCGCCCTGAACGGACAAGGCCGGGCGGCGGGCCCGGTCCGTCGATGCCGCGCGTCCGATCCGGGCCCGGTTCAGTCCTTGGCGCGCTCCACGTAGGAGCCGTCCGCCGTCATGATGACGACGCGGGTGCCCGCCGCGACGTGGGGCGGCACGGCCGTACGAACGCCGTTCGAGAGCATGGCCGGCTTGTAGGAGGACGAGGCGGTCTGCCCCTTCAGCACCGGCTCGGTCTCGGTCACCTCGAGCACCACGCGCTGGGGCAGCTCGATCGTCAGCGGCGTGCCGTTGTGGGTCGACAGCATCACGGCCATGCCTTCCTGAAGGTAGGGAGCCGCGTCGCCGACGACATCCTCGGGCACCGCCACCTGCTCGTAGCTCTCGGGGTTCATGAAGTGATACCCCTCGCCGTCGTTGTACAGGAAGGTGTGCTCGCGATCCTCCACGAAGGCGCGCTCCACCTGCTCCGTCGTGCGGTAACGCTCGGACACCTTCACTCCGTCCGTGATGCGGCGCATGTCGAGTTGCGTCACGGGCGTGCCCTTGCCGGGGTGGATGTTCTCGGCGAACAGGATGACGTAGAGCTTGCCGTCCTTCTCGACGACGTTGCCCTTGCGGAGCGTAGAGGCGATCACCTTCACGGGGTCAGGTCCTAACGTTGACAAAATGGGGCCGCGTCCCCCATCGCGGTGTCCCGCGGGAGCGACGTCTTAGCCCCGCCACTATCCCATCCGTGGCCCGGTTGCCAGTCGCCGGGGAAATAGGCCTGTCGCGTCCCATGGTTTCTCGCCCGGACTTCCGGAAAATCGGACCCGCCGCGCCGGTTCGGCCGTGATGCGACCCGCCTCCGCCTGGTGGGCGCCCGATCTCCACGCCGATCGGCGGCCACGCCTGATCCTGCGCAACCGCATCGCCGCGCGGCTGCGGGCCCATTTCGACGGCCTCGGCTTCGTCGAGGTGGAGGCAGCTGCCCTCCAGGTCTCGCCGGGCAACGAGACGCATCTCTCGGCCTTCGCCACCGAGGCCATCGGCCCGGACGGGGCGCGCCGGCCGCTCTACCTGCACACCTCGCCGGAATTCGCCTGCAAGAAGCTTCTGGCGGCCGGCGAGCCGCGCCTCTTCTGCTTGGCCCGCGTGTTCCGAAACCGCGAGCGCGGTGCTCTCCACCATCCCGAGTTCACGATGCTCGAATGGTACCGGGCGGGCGAGCCCTACGAGATCCTGATGGCCGATTGCGCCGACCTGCTCCGGCTCGCCGCCGAGACCGCCGGCACGGACCGCTTCACGTATCGCGACCGGGCCTGCGACCCGCACGCACCGTTCGAGCGCCTGACCTTGGCGGAAGGCTTCGCGCGGCATGCGGGCATCGACCTTCTGGCGACCGTGGCGGAGGACGGGGCGACCGACCGGCCCGCGCTCGCTGCCGCGGTCGCAGGCGCCGGCCTGCGGGTGGCCGCCGACGATACCTGGGCGGACCTCTTCAGCCGCGTGCTCGTCGCCCGCATCGAGCCGCATCTTGGGCAGGGGCGCCCGACGATCCTGTGCGAGTATCCGGTGAGCGAGGCCGCGCTCGCCCGGCCGAGCCCCCGCGACCCGCGCGTGGCCGAGCGCTTCGAGCTCTACGCCTGCGGGGTCGAGCTCGCCAACGCCTTCGGTGAGCTGACGGATGCGGGCGAGCAGCGCCGCCGCTTCGAGGCCGAGATGGCCGAGCGCCTGCGCATCTATGGCGAGGCCTACCCGATCGACGAGGACTTTCTCGATGCCCTCGCCGCAATGCCGGACGCGAGCGGCATCGCGCTCGGATTCGACCGCCTCGTGATGCTGGCCTGCGGCGCTGCCCGGATCGACGACGTGATCTGGACGCCGGTTGCGGGAGGCGCGCGATGAGCCCTCCGCTCCGCAACCCGGTCGACCTCGTGGCCTCCGGCCTCGTCGAGCCCGAGGATCTGCCGGCCTTGGTGGCAGTCGCCGCCCGCTACGCCGTCTCAGTGACGCCCGACATGGCCGAACTAATCGAGCGCGACGACCCGCTCGACCCGATCGCCCGCCAGTTCGTGCCGCGCACCGAGGAGCTGGAGACGCGCTCCGAGGAACTGGCGGACCCGATCGGCGACGCCGCGCATGCGCCGCTGCCCGGGATCGTCCACCGCTATCCCGATCGGGTGCTCCTCAAGCCGCTCCATATCTGCCCGGTCTACTGCCGCTTCTGTTTCCGGCGCGAGGTGGTCGGGCCCGACGGACTCGGGGCCTTGAGCGAGGCCGAACTCGCGGCGGCGCTCGGCTACATCGCCGCGCATGACGAGATCTGGGAGGTGGTGCTGACGGGCGGCGACCCGTTTGCCCTGTCGCCGCGGCGCCTGCGCGCCATCGCGGAGGTACTCGCCCGGATCGCGCATGTCCGTGTGCTGCGCGTCCACACGCGCGTGCCCCTCGTGAGCCCGGCCCAGATCGGGGACGACCTCGTCCGGGCCTTGAAGGCCTTCGGGCGCGCCGTCTTCGTGGCGCTCCACGCCAACCACCCCCGCGAGTTCACGCCGGCCGCCGTGGCGGCGATCGCCCGCCTGGTCGATGCCGGCATCCCGCTGGTGAGCCAGTCGGTGCTGCTGCGCGGGGTGAACGACGACGCGGCGACGCTCGAGCGGCTGATGCGCGCCTTCGTGGAGAACCGCGTCAAGCCCTACTACCTCCACCACGGCGACCTCGCTCCGGGCACGTCGCATCTGCGCACGAGCCTGCCGGACGGACAGGCCCTGATGCGGGACCTGCGCGGCCGTCTCTCCGGCCTCGCCCAGCCGACCTATGTCCTCGACATCCCGGGCGGCCACGGCAAGGTACCGGTGGGGCCGGACTACCTGCGGGAGGGCGCCGACGGGACCGTCGTCACCGATCCGTCGGGGATCGAGCACGCCTACCCGCCGAAGAATAACCGGCAATCTTGAGGCAGATCGCAGCCGGCCAGATTACTTTTGCTTGACTTCGCTTTACTGGATGCCATCTCGTACGCTTCTCGACCGAGCGGCCGGCCTTAAGGTTTTGCTAAAGCCGTCCGGCGGCGGCGGGCGTATCGCCTGAGACCATCAGCGCCGGTGTCAGAGCCATCCCACGCATCCCATCGGCTCGCGCCCGCCGAGCCGGTCAGCCCAGCGTCCCGACGGTCATCACGCCTGCGCAAGCATGGAGCAGGATCATGAACGACGACATGATGCGCCGCGTTTCCGCGGAGTTCTTCGGCACCTTCTGGCTCACCTTCGGCGGCTGCGGCGCGGCCGTCCTCTCGGCCGCCTATCCCGAACTCGGCATCGGCTTCCTCGGCGTTGCCTTCGCGTTCGGGCTCACCGTGCTCACCATGGCCTACGCGGTTGGCCATATCTCGGGCGGGCATTTCAACCCCGCCGTCACCCTGGGGCTATGGTCGGCGGGTCGATGCGCCAATCACCATGTCCTGCCCTATGTCGTCAGTCAGGTGGTGGGCGCCGTCGTGGCCGCGGGCGTGCTCTTCGTCATCGCCTCCGGCAAGGCCGGCTGGGTGCCGAACGGCTTCGCCTCGAACGGGTACGGCGACCTCAGCCCCGGCAAGTATGGGGTCGTCTCCTGCGTGATCACCGAGGTCCTGGCGACGTTCTTCTTCCTGTTCATCATCATCGGGACGACCTCGAAGGGCGCTGCGGTGGGATTTGCCGGCATCCCCATCGGCTTCGCCCTGGTGCTGATCCACCTGATCTCGATCCCGGTCACCAACACGTCGGTCAACCCGGCCCGATCGACCGGACCGGCCCTGTTCGCGGGCGGCGCCTACATCGCGCAGCTCTGGCTGTTCTGGCTGGCGCCGATCGCGGGCGCGATCCTGGCGGGTTTCGCGGCGCGCTGGCTGTACGAGCCCGTCGACATCGTCGACACCGTGGTGGTGGAGAAGCAGGCCGTCGCGTGAGAAATCGCGTCGCGGGTTGCTCCGGGGCGCGGGCCGGGTAGGACTGGGCCCGAACCCGGCGCCCGGTTCCCGCGACAATCCCCGTCCGCGACCCTGGTGCCGCGGACGGAGGACCGTGACCATGCGCAGGCTCTGGGGCCGGGCGAATTCCATCAACGTGCAGAAGGTGCTGTGGGGCCTGGACGAGCTCGGCCTCCCCTACGAGCGGATCGAGGCCGGGGGCGCGCACGGCGTCGTCGGGGATGCAGCCTATCGGGCCATGAACCCCAACGGACTCGTGCCGACCCTGCAGGAGGATGCGTTCGTGCTCTGGGAGTCGAACGCGATCCTGCGCTACCTCGCGCGGCGCAACGGAGGTCCCCTCGCCCTGCCGGAGGACGCCCACGAGCGGGCCTGGATCGACCAGTGGCTCGACTGGCAGGCGACGAGCTTCACGCCGGCCATGCGCGACGCCTTCTGGCAGCGGATCCGGGTCGAGGAGACCCGGCGCGACGAGGCCGCCATCGCGGCTTCGCTGTCCGCGACGGAGCGGCACGCCGAGACGCTCGACCGCCACCTGCACGACCGCGGCTTCGTGGTCGGCACGCGCTTCAGCATCGCCGACCTCGCGCTCGGCTGCGCCGCCCATCGCTGGCTGCACCTGCCCCTGCCCCGGATCCGGCGGCCCGCGCTGGAGCGCTGGTACGCGGCGATCGCCGCCCGGCCGGCCGCGGCCTGCGTGATGCGCCAGGCGCTGAGCTGAGGACGCCGTCCGTTGCCCGTCATGCCGCGCCTTGTCGGGCGCGGCTCGCGACACACCTTGGCTGAGACCCGGACGGGTCCAGTTCCAGCGGAGCCCCAGCATGCCCATCGACGCCACCCTGCGGGACGCGCTCTCAGCCGTGTCAACGGCGAGCCTCGGGCGGGTACTCGCCCGGCGCGGCCTCACGGCCTGCGCGCTGCGCGGGCTGCGTGCGCACTCGGGATCGCGCGGCGCGGTCGGACCGGCCCACACGCTGCGGCTGATCCGCGCCCGCGGCGAGGCGGGGCTATCGCTCAGCCAGACCCTCGACGGGGTGCCGGAAGGCGCCGTCGTGGTGGCGGATGCCGGCGGCGCAGGCGAGACCCTGCCCTTCGGTGCGGTACTCGCCGTCCGCCTCGCCCAGCGCGGCGCGGCCGGTCTCATCACCGATGCCGCCTGTCCGCCTGGGACAGGCCTCCCGGTGTGGTCCGGCCAGCCCGAAGGCGCGGGCGCCGGGAGCGGGCTCGTGCTCGTCGGCGCCGGGGAGCCGATCGCTTGCGGGGGCGGCGCGGTCCATCCGGGCGACATCGTGGTGGGCGATGCCGAGGGCGTCGTGGCGATCCCGGCCGCCATCGCCGAGGCGGTGGCGCTCGAGGCGGTCGAGCAGCAGCGCCTCGATCTCTGGATTCAGCGCGAGGTCGAGAAGGGCGCGAGCCTCGAGGGCCTACTGCCGCCGGATGCGGCGGCGCTCGCCCGGTTCGAGGCCGAGACCAAGCCGGCCTAACGGCGTCCTCCCCGCTCCGAGGCGCCGTCCGCTCCATGTTCTTCCCGCTCTCGAAGGTGATCTTCTTCCTGATCACCCCGTCGAACCTGCTGATCCTGCTCGGGCTCGCCGGCTGCCTCCTCGTCGCGATGAAGCGCGGGCGCCGGATCGGCCTCGGGCTCGCCTGGCTGGGGCTCGGCGGGCTACTCGTCGGCGGCCTCTCGCCCCTCCCCTACCTGTCGCTGGCGCCGCTCGAGGAGCGTTTCCCGAAATTCACCGAGGACGGAGCGCCGATCGCCGGCATCATCGTGCTCGGGGGCGGGATCGAATCGGGGCTCTCGCAGGATCGCCAGCAGATCGTCGTCAACGATGCCGGCGAGCGGCCGATCTACCTGGCCGACCTTGGTCGCCGCTACCCGGATGCGCGCCTCGTCTTCTCGGGCGGCAGCGGCAGCCTGCGCGACCCGACCGCCGAGGCCGACATCGTCGGCCGGATGAGCGACACGCTCGGCCTGCCCCGCACGCGGCTGATCCTCGAGAACCGCTCGCGCAACACCCGCGAGAACGCGACGTTCACGGCTGGCCTCGTCAAGCCCCAGCCGAACCAGCGCTGGCTGCTCGTCACCTCCGCCTGGCACATGCCCCGCTCGATCGGCTGCTTCCGGCAGGCGGGCTTCAACGTCACGGCCTATCCGGTCGATTACCGCACGCGCGGCTACAAGGACGTCGCGCGATTCTCGAATTTCGCCTCGGACGGCCTGCTGCAGCTCGACCTTGCCGGCAAGGAATGGGTCGGGCTCGCGGCCTACCGGCTCGCCGGCTACTCGGACGCCTTGTTCCCGGCCCCCTCGCCTGCACCGCCCTCGGGCAGCGCGAGCCGATAGATTCCGCGGAAATCGTCCGGGTCGGGCACGGGCCGGCCCTTGCGCAGGATCGCGACCTGCCCGGCCTTGGTGAGCCGCACCGCGACCCGCCGCACCGGCTGCATCAGGGGGCCCCAGCCGTCCGGGTGCGGCCCGCCGAGGGCGCGCGCCACTTCGGACGGGCAGACCGTCTTGCCCGCGCCGCGCTCGGCGACGAGGCGCAGCAGCGTCTCGGCGATCTCGGCCTCGCTCGTCCGGGCCGGCTTCGCGTCGATCATGGTGTCTCGTCCTTCACGGCATCGACATCGTCCGTCAGCAGCGCGCCGCGGATCTCGGACACGAATTGGCGCCGCCACATCACCAGCACCACCGCTGTCGTCGTCAGCATCAGGATGAGCGGGCTCACGAACCAGCCGAGATAGGCGAGCGCGAAGAAGAAGGCCCGCTGCCCGCGCGCGAAGTGGCTGCCGGCGGCGATGTTCATGGCGGCGGCGCGCCGCGCGGCGCGCTGCATCTCGGCCTCGGACACGCCGCTCCCCTTCGGCGGGACCGCGCCGATCAGGATGGCACCGTAGTTGAACAGCCGGTAGGCCCAGGCGAACTTGAAGAAGGCGTAGACGAAGACGACCGCGAGCCCCGCCACCTTGATCTCCCAGGTCGCCCGGGTCGTGACGGCTCCGAAGGGCAGCGTGCCGAACAGGGTCAGCACCTCGTCGCCCGAGCGCGAGAGCGTGAGTACGCCGCCGAGCGCGATCAGCGAGGTCGAGGCGAAGAAGGCCGTGCCGTTCTGCAGCGAGGCGTTGATGGTGGTGTCCACCACCCGATTCTCGCGCACGAGCATCTGCCGCGCCCAGACCTCGCGCTGGCCGTTCATGATCTGGCTGAGGCTCACGAGCCTGCCGCGCATGCGCCCGACCGAGAGGCCGTAGCCGATCCAGGCGACGACGAAGAAGATCAGGGCCGCGAGATCGCGATGCGAGAAGGCCGTGTCCGTGGTGAGGCTGGTCATGCGATGCGGTGTCGGGCTGAGGGGCGCCGCTCGCTAGCCCGGCGGGGTGTCCCCTGTCGAGGGGCGCGACGCGGCCGAGGGGCCGGGAGGGCGGATGCGGGCCGCCTCAGGTTCCGCGGATCTCGAAAGCCGGGAAGGTCTCGGGTCCGGGCCGGTCCGTCACCGCGACGGCCTCGACCCGCGCCCCGCGCGGCCCCGCCTCGCAGGCCTTCAGCATGACGCTCACCGCCTCGGCCGGCCCCGAGAAGGTGGCGGCGACCGCCCCGTCGTCGCGGTTGCGCACGTGGCCCGTCAGCCCGTGCAGCTGTGCCTGGTGCTGCGTCCAGGCGCGGTAGCCGACGCCCTGGACGCGGCCGGTGATCACGGCGTCGACGGTTCTGGTCTCGCTCAAGCGCGGCTCCCGGGTTGCGCGGGCCCCGCGGGGGAGCCCGGCTCTGGCGGCCGGTGAGGTACCACGCGAGCGCACCGAAGAGAACGTCGTCGAGAGAATGCCGTCCGCGCGGCTCACCCGGCGGAGGGCGCCCCGGTCAGGCCGTCGCCAGGGCCCGCAGGCGCGTCCGGCGGGAGCGCCAGATGGTAAAGCCCGAGGCGAACAGGAGGAGCGGCGCGAAGCCGGCCGCGAACGCGAGGAGGCGCCCGGGCAGGCCGGCCACGGATCCGTTGTGCAGCCAGATCTGAAGCGTCTGGTAGCGGGTCCCGTTCGACATCGCGCTCCAGCTCCGGTCCTCGACGATGCGCCCGGTCCAGGGATCGAGCCACAGCACCCCGTCGCTGCGGAAGGCAGGGTCGGCGCGTGGGGGCGCCAGGAAGACGCGCCAGGTGTTGCGGCTGCCGGAGGGCGGGTTGAGGCGGGAGACCGCCGCCTTGGGATAGGCCGCCCGGACGGCCGCCAGGATCGCGTCCGCACCGAGGCGCGGGGCGTCCGAGGCGGGCAGGCTCGGCGAGGGCAGGGTCGCGACCGGCGAGAACAGTCCGACCACCGGCCGCATCAGACCGGGAAAGACGTGGCCGGTCCCCGTCACGGCGACGACGACGAGCACGGCGCAGGCCCAGAAGCCCGCGGCTCCGTGGAGATCGAGCCAGAACCGCTGGCGCGATACGCCGCGCCGCAGGGTGACGGAGCGCCGGAACCGGCCCGGCTTCGGCCACCACAGCCAGAGGCCGCTCAAAGCTGACAGCAGCAGCCCGATCCCGACCACGCCCACCGCCTCCTTGCCCCACCAGTCGCGCAGCAGCAGCGTGTAGTGCAGCCGGTAGACGAGGTGGGCGAAAGCAGTTCCCGTATCCCGCCGGCCGAGCACGCGGCCGTCCGACGGGTCGATCATCGTCGTCCAGAGCCGCCCGTCGGGGTGCGCGTGAACGATCACCCAGACCGGCCAGACGCCGTCCGGCGTCGCGATCTGGCTCACGGGCTCGCGGTCGACCTGCACGGCGGCGCGCAGCGCCTCCGACAACCCGATCCGCCGGTCCGGCGAGGCCGGCCGGTAGAGGGTCGGGTTCAGCGCCGCGTCGATCTCCCGGTAGAAGACGTTGAGGCTTCCCGTCAGCCCGATCAGCACCAGCAGCGCGCCCCCGCCGAGGCCGATCCAGCGGTGCAGGCGCTTCCAGACCGCGCGGAGCCCTCCCCGCAGCGATTCCCGCCCCGTCACCGGCCCGCTCCCGCCCGCGAATCCGCGTCGGCGCGCGCGATCCGCCATCGAATCAACGGGTGATTGCTGATCAGGGATCTCACTTCAACCATGCATATTTGCATCTTTTGAAACGTTTCTAAAGATGAAGCAAAATAGAAATACAGCTTCTATCAGGACTAAGTTGGTGAAATAAATGAATTCCGTCAAGACTTTGAAATTTATAGTTGTATCATGCAAAAATTGGACGATGTTCACCGCGCGGCGTGCGTCGCGTTGCTGTGGCTTGCCGCCTTTTGCTCGGCCGCCGGGGCCGCGCCGGGCGTCGAAGGTCCGGCGCAGACATCCGTGACGCTGGAAGAGCTCGACGTGACCGCGAGCCCGCTCGCCGCCGTCCGCGTCCCGGCGGCGGCGCGCGTCTATGCCGGCAGCCGCGGCGAGGCGACCCGGGCGGATCTCGAGGCCGCCGGCGCGCAGACCATCATGGACGCGCTGCGCCTGATCCCGGGCGTGCAGACGCCGGTCCCGAACGGGCCCGCCAGCGGCGACTTCGCGCAGAGCGTCGGCATCCGCGGGCTCGCCTCGCGGCTCGGCGGCTACGCCACCGTCCTCCTCGACGGCGTGCCACTCTCCAGCGCGCCCTACCTGCAGCCCGAACTCTCCCTGGCGCCGGTCTCGTTCGGCATGCTGGAGCGGATCGACGTGATCAAGGGTGGCGCGGCCGTGCGCTACGGGCCGCAGAACGTCGGCGGCGTCATCAACTACGTCACGTGGCCGATCCCGAAGGAATTCGGCGGGCAGGTGCGGCTGCGGGGCAATCTCAATGGCTCGGACCAGGCCGGCGGATTCCTCAACGGCCAGTCGGACATCTTGATCGGCGGCTCGAACAGCGAGGGCAGCGGGCTCGCGCTGCTCTACTCGGGCAACCACGGCCCCTCCTTCCGGCCGCGGTCGAACCAGGACATCGACGACGTGATGCTCAAGTACCGCGTCCAGCTGACGCCGGAGAGCTACGTCGACGGGCGCGTGCACGGCTACAACGCCTCGGCTGAGCTGCCTGGCCCCCTCGACCAGGCGGCCTACCGGCGCAACCCCTACGGCTCGACCAACGCGTACCAATCCTACGACGGCAGCCGGATCGAGGGCGTGGCCCGCTATGTCAACGAGTTCGATGGCACCAAGTACTTCGAGGCGACCGTCTTCGATCTCAGCAGCCACCGCACCTTCGCGCTCTCGAACCGGAACCGCGACAGCCTCGCCACGCAGTTCGACATCACGCCGCGGAACTACAACACGTTCGGCGTCGAGCCGCGCTTCAGCGTCCGCTCGGACCTGTTCGGCATCCTGCAGGAGACCTCGATCGGCTACCGCTACGTCCGCGAGGATGCGGACGAACGACGGCTGCGGCGCAGCTTCCGCGCCGGCTCCGACCCGTTCCTGTTCAGGCCCGTGCCCAACCGAGATTCGGTCGGCTCGACCGACGCGCACGCATTTTACCTCGACGACGAGCTGACCTTCGGCGCGCTGACGGTGACGCCGGGCATCCGCGTCGAGGATGTCACGATCGGGCGGGCCAACAACCTGAACGGCTTCCGGGCGGAGGAGCACTACACCGTGCCGCTGCCCTCGCTGCGCGTCGGCTACGCGGCGAGCCCCGACCTGTTCCTCTACGGCAATGTCGGGCGCTCGTTCGGCTCGCTCAACTTCACGCAACTCCCGCTCAGCCGCAGCGATCAGAAGCTCGCCCCCGAGATCGCCACGACGGCGGAGATCGGCGCCCGCGCAACGCTCGGCGGCCTCACCGCCGAGATCGCCTGGTACCGCCTGAGCTTCGACAACCAGATCGAGTTCGACGCGATCCGCAGCGACTTCGTCAATGTCGGGCGCACGCTCCATCGCGGCGTCGAGACGGGCCTGCGCTACGATTTCGCCAGCCTCGACCCGGCGCTCTCGGTCTTCGGCGCCTACGTCACCTACGCCTATACCCGCGCGACGATCCAGGACGGAGCCTTCGCGGGCAACGACCTGCGCCTCTACTCCCGTCACACGGGGACGGTCGGGGCGAGCTACGCCGCCGGCCCCTGGAGCTTCGACTGGTTCGGCTACGCGCAGTCGGACCAGTTCGCCGACGAGGCCAACACCGCGATCCCTTCCGCGGACGGGCGCTTCGGCCGCATCCCCGGATGGGTGATCTGGAACGCGCGCACCAGCTACGCGGTCACGCCCGAATCCCGCCTCAGCCTCGGTGTCGCGAACGTCTTCGACAGGCGCACCTTCACCCGCGCCAGCGCGGAGGACAATGGCGGGATCTTCGCGGGCCCGCCGCGCACCCTGTACGTGGAGCTGCGCACGCGCTTCTGACGGGGTGCGGCGGATCAGCCCGGTCCGCGCAGCCACGCGCGCATTTCCCGGCGGTAGGCGGCGGGCAGTTGCGCCGCCTCGCCGGCCCGCAGCACCGCCTCGAGGTAGCCAGGCCGGGGCACACCCGGCGCGGTCGAGCGGCCGAGATAGATCAGCGCCCGCTTGACGCCGCCCTCGGTCGCGATCGGCTGCGACGCCTTGGCGTAGAGGCCGCCCGCGACGCCCTCGTAGCGGTCGAGGGCGGGGATGTCGGCCAGCGCGAGGTCCCAGACCACGCCCCAGACGGTGCGGGCCGGGTCCCGCACCACCGAGGCGTAGCCCTCCCGCATCACGATGAAGCGGTGCCGGTTGAGCCGCCCCTGCCCCACCAGCCGCGAGGCGGGGCAGCGCAGCGCCATCGCTGCGGCGTCCATGTTGGCGCCGTAGGCGAAGTAGAGCGGCAAGGGGCCGCCCTGTCCCTCAGGCGAATTCCAGGATCACGGCGTCGACCGCGAGGCTATCGCCCTCCTTGGCGTGGATCTTGGAGACCGTGGCGTCGCGCTCGGCGCGGAGCACGTTCTCCATCTTCATCGCCTCGACGATGGCGAGCGGCTCGCCGGTCTTCACCTCCTGGCCCTCCGCCACCATGATCTGCTTCACGAGGCCCGGCATCGGGCAGAGCACCTGCTTGCCGGATCCCGCCTGCTCCTTGACGGGCATGAGCGCGGCGAGCTCCGCCTCCCGCTTGGTGAAGACCCGGGCTTCGGCCGCCGCGCCCGCGTGCTGGAGCGCCACGCCGTTCAGGAGGCCGCGCACCTGGATCGCTACCCGTTGCGAGCCGATCGTGCCCGTCCAGACCGGCTGGCCGGGACGCCAGTCGCTCGCCACGGTGAGCGCCGTGCCATCGGCCTCGGTGACGACGAGGTCCCCGAGCTCGGAATCGACCGTGACCGGATAGGCTTCGCCGGCCAGGATCACGATGCGGTCGCGCTGGAAATGCAGGAGGCTCGGATCGCGCATCTGGCCCGAGATGCCGCGCTTGCGCTGGTTGAGCTTGTGATCGATCGCCGCCGCCGCCGCCGCCATCCGGCGGGCAATCTCGCCCCTGGGCTCCGGGGCGACGAACCCCTCCGGGAATTCCTCCGCGATGAAGCCGGTCGACAGGCGCCCCTCGCGCCAGCGCGGATGCGCCATGAGTGCGGCCAGGAAGGGGATGTTGTGCCGGATGCCGTCGATCGCGAAGGCGTCGAGGGCCTCGGCCTGCGCCTCGATCGCCTCGGACCGCGTCGGCGCCCAGGTGACGAGCTTGGCGATCATCGGGTCGTAGTGGATCGCGATCTCGCCGCCCTCCTCCACGCCCGTGTCGTTGCGCACGATCGCGGTGCCCTGGCGGCCTTCCTCCGGCGGCTGGTAGGTGGTGAGGCGCCCGATCGAGGGCAGGAAGTTGCGGGTCGGGTCCTCGGCGTAGACGCGGCTCTCCACCGCCCAGCCGTCGAGCTTCACGTCGGCCTGCGTCAGGGGCAGATTCTCCCCGGCCGCGACCCGGATCATCAGCTCGACGAGGTCGAGCCCGGTGATCATCTCGGTGACCGGGTGCTCCACCTGAAGGCGGGTGTTCATCTCGAGGAAGTAGAAGGACTTGTCCTGGCCCGCCACGAACTCGACGGTGCCGGCCGAATCGTAGTTCACGGCACGCGCCAGCGAGACGGCCTGCTCGCCCATCTTGCGCCGGGTCGCCTCGTCGAGGAGCGGCGAGGGAGCCTCCTCGATCACCTTCTGGTTGCGGCGTTGGATCGAGCACTCGCGCTCGCCGAGATAGACGACGTTGCCGTGCTTGTCGCCGATCACCTGGATCTCGATGTGGCGCGGATCGGTGATGAACTTCTCCACGAACACCCGGTCGTCGCCGAAGGACGAGGCGGCCTCCGACTTTGCCCGCGCGAAGCCCTCCGCCACCTCCGCCGCCGAGTGGGCGATGCGCATGCCCTTGCCGCCGCCGCCGGCGGACGCCTTGATCATCACGGGATAGCCGATCTCGTCGGCGATCTTGACGGCGTGGTCCGGCGACTCGATCACGCCGAGGTATCCGGGCACCGTCGAGACCTTCGCGGCGGAGGCCGCCTTCTTCGACTCGATCTTGTCGCCCATCGCGGCGATCGCGCCGGGGTTCGGGCCGATGAAGACGATGCCGGCCTCGGCGAGCGCCTTCGGGAAGGCCTCGCGCTCGGAGAGGAAGCCGTAGCCCGGATGCACGGCCTGGGCGCCGGTCCGCTTGCAGGCGTCGATGATCCGGTCGATCAGGAGATAGGACTGCGCGGCCGGTGCCGGGCCGATATGCACGGCCTCGTCCGCCATGGCGACGTGCACCGCGTCCCGATCCGCGTCCGAGTAGACCGCGACCGTCTTGATGCCCATGCGCCGGGCCGTCTTGATTATGCGGCAGGCGATCTCGCCGCGGTTCGCGATCAGGATTTTCTCGAACATTGAATACCGCATTCACTTTGGACGTGGTGCGGCCGCGAGGCGCGCACTCAAGCTTCGCCCCCGTTAAAGCACTTGCGCGCGTTCTGGAAGGTGACCTTGGTCGGGGCCGAGCCGGTTTTGTGCCGGCAAGGTTTTCGCGGGCGCCCCGGGAGTTGAGAGTTCAGGCGGCGCGGACCTGAACGGTGTCCACTTGGCGCGGCTTCGCCTCACCGGGCAGGTTCATGACCCAGTCCGCCACGACGCGGTCGCGTCCATCCGCCTTCGCTGCATAGAGCGCCCTGTCGGCCCGCTGCAGGAGCGCATCCATCGGATCCGTCGCGCGGTCGGCTCCGGCCTGAGCAGCGGCGAGCGCGAGACCGACGCTGACGCTGACGCGGCGCCCGTCGTCGAAGCCCGGATGGACGAGGGAGAGGTCGGCGACCGCCGTCCGGATGCGTTCGCCGAGCGTCCAAAGGCTCGCAGCGTCGGCCGCGGGCAGGATAGCGATGAACTCCTCGCCGCCGTAGCGGCCGGCGAAAGCCCCCGGCGGCATGGCCGCCTGGATCGCCGCCGCCACGGCGATCAGGCAGCGGTCGCCCGCCGTGTGGCCGGCGCTGTCGTTGAAGCGCTTGAAATGGTCGATGTCGAGGAGGGCACCGCCGACCTGCCCGCCGGTCTTCGCTTGCTCCGCCCAGGCTTCGGCGAGGCGCGCTTCGACGGCTCGCCGATTGGCGAGCCCGGTCAGCCCGTCCGTGGCGGCCAGGACGGCGAGCCGGGCATTGGCGACGGCGAGCTCGTCGGCCTGGAGCCGGGTCCGCAGGCTCAGGACGAAGGCGTGCTCCAGCACGACATTCATCACATGGCGCGCGGGCACGAGGCACCCGATCACGAAGGTGAAGAAGATGGTCAGGAGGACCGGCACCTTCCTCTCGACGTCGGGGTTCATCAGCCCGAAGCCGAGATAGAGGGCGACCACGACCGCCGCTCCGGCAATCGACCAGGCCCGGCTCAGCGGAAAGACGATGGTCGCGGTCGCGGTCGCGAACAGGCCCGCGGTCAGATAGCGCTCGTGGATGGCTCCTCCGCCCGCGGCCCCGAGCACTTCGGCGACGATCATCATCACGGCGACCGTGATGAGCAGGCTGACGCCCTCGATCCAGGCTGCCCGCGGCCGCGACCACAGCCAGATCAGCGAGCCGTAGACGATCGGGATGAAGATCGCCCGCATCATCACCGAGACCCCGATGAGGGCAGGCTGCATGACGTAGTCGAGCGAGCAGGTCACGATGCCGAAGATTGTGACCCAGATCAGCCAGAAGCGGATCGTCCGGCTTCGCTGCCGCCAACTCGCGGCACGGTAGATCTCGCGGAGCCGGCCGGTGAGGCGGATATCCCGGATGCGGCCCGCCAGCGTGCGCTCGATCTCGGTGAGAAGCGCGATGCGGCCGGCATCGTCGAGGGCATCGATCATCGCATAGCGCATCGAGGGGGTGCCCGCGCGGCCGCGGGCCCTGCCCGTCCCGGGCGCATGCTGACCGTCCATTCCGGAATTCGCCGTCATGTCGGGAAGTTAGCGCCCCGACCCCAGCATTTCGTTAAGACGAATACAGAAATGGAGATATATTACTGCTCTTTTTGCGAATTTTTGGCGATCAGATTTGTCGAATTGTGTTCAATGAGCTCTCCAATCGCGAGATCGGCAACTGCTTCTGCGCTCAAGCAGCTTTCCTGAGGCCATGGGCGGCCTGCGCGTCGACCGTCTTGCGATTGGCCACGAGTGCGAAGGCGACCAGCGACTCGTCGCAGGTCTGCGCCTCGCGGACGATCTCGAAGGCGATGCGCGCGCCGGTCGCGGTCGGGCCGCGGCCGTTCCCGATCGAGGCGGCGAGCCAGCGCGCGACCTCGCGGTCGATTGTTCCGGAAGGCCGCTCGCCCCACACGGCGAAATCGACGGTCGCGGCCACGAGGAAATCCGCGAAGGCGGCGTCGGCCTGGCCGACCGCCCGATCGAGGGCGATCAGCATGTCGGCCTCGTCGCGCGACGTGATCCCCTCGGGCAGGAGATCGCGCCCGAGGATCCTGACGTCGGCAGCGGTGATGCGGCCGGCGCCGACGACACGGTCACAGAAGTTCTGCATAGAAGAGTTGATCATGTCTTGATGCCTCCCCGGCCTTTGTTTGTGCCGGTCTTTGTCCCTGTGCGTATTCGACTATGCGGGACGGCATCGACTGCACGGTTAACGGCCAAATCTGAACTGGCGTTCAGGTTAAAGCCCGCTCACGAAGCAGCGTTTCGAGATTCTTGCGGTCCGGAGCCCGAAGGGGGCATCAGCGCACGATCACCCGCGCGCCGACGGGCACGCGGTTGAACAGATCCACGACGTCGATGTTGCGCAGGCGGATGCAGCCCGAAGACACCGCTTGCCCGATCTTCTCGGGCTCGTTGGTGCCGTGGATGCGGTAGAGCGTGTCGCGGCCTCGGTCCGACAGGTAGAGGGCGCGGGCGCCGAGCGGGTTTGCGGGCCCGCCCTCCATCGCGTGGACGTGCGGCCAGCGCCGCACCATCTCGGCGGGCGGATTCCAGGCCGGCCATTCCGCCTTGCGGGCGACGGTGGCGGTGCCGGTCCAGCCATAGGCCTCGTCGCCCACGGTGACGCCGTAGCGGAGCGCCTTGCCGCCGGGCTCGACGAGGTAGAGCTGGCGCGCCTTGGTGTCGACTACGACGGTGCCCGGCGCCTCCCTGGTCGGGTCGTCCACAAGGTAGCGCGCGAAATGCGGGTCGAATTCGGCCTCCGGCACCAGCGCCATGAAGGCCGCGTCCCGTGACGAGAGGGTCGGATCGGGTACGGACTTGTAGCTGCAGCCTGTCACGGCGACGGCCAGGAGACCACCGACGAGGGCGGCGCGCACGGAATTCGAGAGTGGCATGGCGGTGCGAAGTCCCGGCCCCGATCTCGCGTTTAGGGTGGACAGGGCCTTGCGCAGCTTAAGGGCGGAGCGCAGACCTCCGTAGCCCGGAAGCACGATCCCGTGGCACATTTGCCGTGCTTGTTGCGCGGGCGCGACAGAGCGGTCCACCGAAGGATCGCCGCCGGGAGGACGATCGTGAGCACCCTGTATGTCAGCCACCCCTCGGCGCTCGACCACGACACGCTTCCGGGCCATCCCGAATGCCCGGACCGGATTCGCGCGATCGAGTGCGCGCTCGAGGCCGAGCGCTTCGCGAGCCTCGTGCGGGGCTCGGCCCCGAAGGCCGATCCGCGGGCCGCGACCCTCGCGCACCCGGCGGCTTACGTGGAGGCGATCATCGAGGCTGCGCCGCAGGATGGCTACGTCCAGATCGACGGCGACACGCTGATGTCGCCCGGCACCCTGGAGGCCGCCCTGCGGGCTGTCGGCGGCGCCGTGCACGCGGTCGACGCCGTGATGCGAAGGGAGTGCGCCAACGCCTTCGTGGCCATGCGCCCGCCCGGCCACCACGCCGAGCGCACGCGCGCCATGGGCTTCTGCCTGTTCAATCACGCTGCGATCGCCGCGCGCCACGCGCGCACGGCGCACGGGGCCGAGCGCGTCGCCCTGGTCGACTGGGACGTGCATCACGGCAACGGCAGCCAGGACATCTTCTGGGACGACGGGAGCGTGATGTACGCCTCGACGCACCAGATGCCGCTCTTTCCCGGCAGCGGCGCGGCCTCCGAGCGAGGCGGCAAGGACACGGTCGTCAACGTGCCGCTGCACGCGAACGACGACGGCGCCGTGTTCCGCGAGGCCTTCGAGATCGGCATCCTGCCGCGCCTCGAAGCCTTCCGGCCCGACGTGATCATCGTCTCGGCGGGCTTCGACGCGCACCGCCTCGACCCGCTCGCCAACCTGCGGCTCGAAGCGGCGGATTTCGGCTGGGCCACCCGCAAGCTGATGGATCTCGCCGACCGCCACGCGGGAGGACGGCTAATCTCGGTGCTCGAAGGCGGCTACAGCCTGGAGGGCCTCGCCCGCTCGGTGGCCGAGCATGTCGATGCGCTGATGGGGCGGTGACGGGGCGCCCTCCAACGGGATCCGAACAGGACGTTCGGCCCCCGCCTCACCCATCCATCGGCTCGTCCCCGAGCATCTCGATGCCGAAGCCGGAGAGGCCGACATAGGCGCGCGACGAGGTCGAGAGGTTGCGGATCGAGACCACGCCGAGGTCGCGCAGGATCTGGGCGCCGAGGCCGACCTCGCGCCACTGCCGCACGCGCTGCGCCTCCGTGCCCTCCTCCTCGGCGAAGCGCGAGAGGGGGACGCCCGCGGTGCCGTCGCGCAGGTAGACGAGGATGCCGCGGCCCTCCTTGGCGAAGCGGGCCATCACGCTCTCGATCTGCTTTCCGCCCTCGATCACGTCCGCCACCACGTTCGAGCGGTGGAGGCGCACGAGCACGTCGCGCCCGTCGCCGATGCGCCCGTGCACGAAGGCGAATTGCTGGATGGTCTCGAAGGGCGTCGTGTAGGCGTAGCCCGTCAACTCGCCGAACTCGGTCCTGACCGGGAAATGGCCGACCCGCTCGACGAGCTTGTCGCGCGCCTGCCGGTAGGCGATCAGGTCCGCCACCGAGACGCGCTTCAGCCCGTGGTTCTCCGCGAAGGCGTCGATCTGCGGCCCCTTCATCACGGTGCCGTCGTCGTTGGCGAGTTCGCAGATCACGCCCACGGGCGGGAGGCTCGCGAGCTTGCAGAGATCGACCGCGGCCTCGGTGTGGCCGGAGCGCATCAGCACGCCGCCGTCCTTGGCGATGAGCGGGAAGACGTGGCCCGGCCGCACGAAATCCGAGGCGCCCATGTTGCCGTTGGCGAGCGCCCGCACGGTGTTGCAGCGCTGCTCGGCCGAGATGCCGGTGGTGAGACCGTGCTTGACGTCGACCGTCACCGTGAAGGCGGTGCCGAGCGGCGCGTCGTTCGAGGCGACCATTGGATCGAGGCGCAGGCGCCGCGCCTCCCCCAGCGTGATCGGCGCGCAGACGATGCCGCAGGTGTTGCGGATGATGAAGGCCATCTTCTCCGGCGTGCAGAGGGAGGCGGCGACGACGAGGTCGCCCTCGTTCTCGCGGTCGTCGTCGTCGGTGACGACCACGATCTCGCCGCGGGCAAAGGCCTCGACGGCCTCGGTGACGCTGGTATGGGGCACGGGGTCAGGTCTCTTCGAAGGGCTGAGGCGCGGCGGGGTCAGGCGCGGGTCCCGACCTGCCCCCGATGGCGCAGATAGTGATCGGCCAGCACGCAGGCCATCATGGCCTCGGCCACCGGCACCGCCCGGATGCCGACGCAGGGGTCGTGGCGGCCCTTGGTGATCACGTCGACGTCGCAGTTGTCCCGGCTCACCGAGCGGCGCGGCGTCAGGATCGAGGAGGTCGGCTTCACGGCGAAGCGGCAGACGACGGGCTGGCCCGACGAGATGCCGCCCAGGATCCCGCCCGCGTGGTTGGCGAGGAAGACCGGGGTACCGTCGTTGCTCGCCCGCATCTCGTCCGCGTTCTCCTCGCCGCGCAGCGCCGCCGAGGCGAAGCCGTCGCCGATCTCGACGCCCTTGACCGCGTTGATCGACATCATGGCTGCGGCGAGGTCCGCGTCGAGCTTGCCGTAGACCGGCGCACCGAGGCCCGGCGGCACGCCCTCGGCCACCACCTCGATCACGGCCCCCACGGACGAGCCGTCCTTGCGGATGCCGTCGAGATAGGTCGCGTAATCGGCCGCCGCTCGTGCATCCGGGCAGAAGAACGGGTTGCGGGCGACCTCCTCCCAGTCCCAGTTCGCCCGGTCGATCGCGTGCGGGCCCATCTGGACGAGGGCCGCGCGAATGATCAAGCCGGCCGGCAGGACCTTGCGGGCGATGGCGCCTGCCGCGACGCGGGCCGCCGTCTCGCGCGCCGAGGAGCGCCCGCCGCCGCGGTAGTCGCGGATGCCGTACTTGGCGTCGTAGGTGTAGTCGGCATGGCCCGGCCGGTAGGTGTCGCGGATCTCGGAATAGTCCTTCGAGCGCTGGTCGGTGTTCTCGATCATCAGCGCGATCGGCGTGCCGGTGGTGAGTTGGCGCCCGCCCGTGCGGTCGTCGGAGAAGACGCCGGACAGGATCCGCACCGCGTCGGGCTCGCGCCGCTGCGTGGTGAAGCGCGACTGGCCGGGCTTCCGGCGGTCGAGCTCGGCCTGGATCTCCTCGGCCTCGAGCGGCAGCCCGGGCGGGCAGCCGTCGACCACGCAGCCGAGCGCGACCCCGTGGCTCTCGCCGAAGGTGGTGACGCGGAAAAGGTGGCCGAAGCTGTTGTGCGACATGGCCCGCCCGCTCTAGCGCGGGATCGCCCGGCCCACAAATCCGATCCGCCGGCGCGGCGCCGTTTCCGGCTCGCGCTCAGGGGCGGGCCAGCACGCCCCCGGTGATCGGCTCGCGCACGCCGGTGGTCGACGGGAAGGTGATGGGCAGCCCTTTGAGCGAGCGCACCGCGAGGTGGGCGAAGGCCTGCGCCTCCAGATAGGCCGAGGACCAGCCGATCGCGTCGGCGGTCGTGATCTCGGCGCGCAGGTGATAGTTCAGGAGCCGGACGAGTTCGCCGTTGCGGGCCCCGCCCCCGGCCACGATCCAGCGGGTCGGGATCTCGGGGGCATGGTCGAGGGCGCGGGCGACCGCGCGGGCCGTGAAGGCGGTGAGCGTGGCCGCCCCGTCCTCGGTCGAGAGCTGGCCCGCGAGCTTGTGCGAGAACCAGTTCCGGTCGAGCGATTTCGGGGGGCGGCGGACGAAGAACGGGTGGGTCAGGAGCCAGGCCAGCAGCGGCTCGTCGGGCCGGCCGCGCGCGGCGGTGCGCCCGCCGTCGTCGAGGTTCTTGTTCTCCCGCTCCTGCATCCACTCGTCGATGAGGGCGTTGCCGGGGCCGGTATCGAAGGCGATGATGCCGCCCCTCGAATCGATCAAGGTCGCGTTCGCCACGCCCCCGATATTGAGGATGCCGAACGGGCCCAAGAAGCCCGAGGCCTCGGCGAGCGCCTTGTGGAAGATCGGCACCAGCGGCGCGCCCTGCCCGCCCGCGTCGATGTCGGCCCGGCGCAGGTCGGAGACCACGGCGATCCCGAGGCGGCGGGCCAGCGCCTGCCCGTCGCCGATCTGGATGCTGATGCGGTGGTCGGGGCGGTGGATCACGGTCTGGCCGTGGAAGCCGATCACGTCGATGTCGGAGGCAGCGAGGCCGTTCTCGGCGAGGAAGTGCTCAACGGCCTCCGCGTGCGCGTCCGTCACGAACTGCTCGGCGGCTGGAAGCCGGCCCGGACGGTCGCCCGGCGCGATCACGCTCTCGGCGTCCTTGGTCGCCGCCCGCAGGAGCGCCTTCTCCTCCTCCTGGTAGCCGCGATAGCCGGTCGGCCCGAGCGGCTCCAGGAAGTTGTTGTGGCCCTTGACGACCTTGACCCGCTCGCCGTCCGTCTCGATCAGGGCGACGTCGACCCCGTCGAGCGAGGTGCCGCTCATCAGCCCGATCGCGCGCATCATCGTCATGTCGAACCGCCCCCGTGCCTTTCGGTGGGCGCCCTGCTAAGAGCCGGCGCACTGTGTCAAAGCCCAGGAGCTAGCACGCGGGTCCCGACCCTGTCCCGCCCGCTCCTGCCGGCCGAACCCGTCGAGATCGATCGCCGCCATGACAACCCCGACCGAGAGCTTCGCGCCGCGCTCCGATTTCCTGAAGATCCTGACCGAGCGCGGCTACGTCCACCAGGGCTCCGACCTTGCCGGCATCGATGCGGCGGCGCTGGACGGGCGGCTCACCACCTATGTTGGCTACGATTGCACGGCGGCCTCGCTCCATGTCGGCCATCTCCTGTCGATCATGATGCTGCACTGGCTCCAGGCGAGCGGCGGCAAGCCGATCGCGCTGATGGGCGGCGGCACGACTCGGGTCGGCGACCCCTCGGGGCGCGACGAGACCCGCAAGATCCTGACGATCGAGCAGATCGAGGAGAACAAGGAGGGCATCAAGAAGACCTTCGCGCGCTTCCTCGACTTCGGCGAGGGCGGCAGCAAGGCCCTGATGGTCGACAACGCCGAGTGGCTGACGAGATTGAACTACATCGAGATGCTGCGCGACATCGGCCGGCATTTCTCGGTCAACCGCATGATGTCGATGGACAGCGTGCGCCTGCGGCTCGAACGCGACCAGGAACTCTCGTTCCTGGAGTTCAACTACATGATCCTGCAATCCTACGACTTCGTGGAGCTGAACCGGCGCTACGGCTGCATTATGCAGATGGGCGGCTCGGACCAATGGGGCAACATCGTCAACGGCATCGATCTCGGGCGCCGCCTCGGCACGCCGCAGCTCTACGGCCTGACCTGCCCGCTGCTGACCACGGCGTCGGGCGCCAAGATGGGCAAGACCGCCGCCGGCGCCGTCTGGCTCGATGCCGGCATGCTGAGCCCGTACGATTACTGGCAGTTCTGGCGCAACACCGAGGATGCCGACGTCTCCCGCTTCCTGAAGCTGTTCACGCTGCTGCCGATGACCGAGATCGCGCGGCTGGCGAGCCTCGGCGGACAGGAGATCAACGAGGCCAAGAAGGTCCTCGCCACTGAGGCCACCGCGCTGATGCACGGCCGCGAGGCGGCCGAGGCCGCCGCCGAGACGGCCCGCAAGACCTTCGTGGAGGGCACGCTCGCGGCCGACCTGCCGACCGTCACGGTGCCGCGCGCCCTGCTCGCGGCCGGCCTCGGCATCCTCACCGCCTTCGGCCCGGAGCACGCCAAGCTCGTCCCCTCGACGAGCGAGGCGCGGCGCCAGATCAAGAACGGCGGCCTGCGCGTCAACGACGTCCCGGTCGGCGACGAGCGCGCGGTGCTGCGCGAGGCCGACCTCACGGCGGAGGGCGTGATCAAGCTCTCCTTCGGCCGCAAGAAGCACGTCCTGCTGCGGGCGGAGTGAGGGAGCATTCCGAGCGCCGGCGATCCCTCGCCGTCCCGGAACGGGCGCGTGTCGCGCCCTCCATGTCAATGGCTGCGTAAGCCGGCGCCCGGCCGGGGACGCCGCACCCTATCGGTCGCTCGCGGCGTTCCCCGTCAGGCCGTCCGCGAAGGCGTCGTTGCTGCCGCCCGCGCTGAAGAGCTTGCGCAGGAAGCCGGGGGCGACCGCCGAGAGCGGGTTCACGCTGACGTCGGGCGAGCCGAGCTTGCCGGCGACGCGGAAATTGACCGCGAACAGGCCCTCGTTGTGGCCGCCCGCCAGCAGCGGGCCGAACAGCGGCACCTGGGCCACCACGTTGTTGAGGCCGTAGAGCGGCACGAAGGTGCCGGTGATGTCCGTTCGCTCCTTGCCCGCGTCGAGGTAGCCGCTCAGCGTGAAGCCCATCACGGCGTTCGAGATCGCCGCGTCGGTGAAGTCGACGCGGCTGCCATTGCGCACGAAGTTCGCGCGCATCCGGTCGAACGTCACCTCGCTCGCCTGGCCCTGGACCGTGCGCCTGCGACCGCGGGAATCGACCACCTCGCTGCTCGCCGGACCCTGCGCCATGATGCTCGACAGGGCCGGCTCGTTGCGCAGCGTGAAGCTCCGGATCTGGATGACGCCCGATTGCGGACCGTCGTTCATGTAGGTGCTGAGCGCGAGCTTGCCGCCGTACATGCGCTTGTAGATGTCGACGAAGCGCAGCGTCGCGCCGGCATCGAGCGACTCGAGGGCGAGGACCGGGATGCCGCGCTCGCCGCGCGAGATGGTAGCGGTGAAGGGCGAGGCGCGGAAGCGGCCCTGGAAGCTCGCCGCGCGCACCTCCCGGCCCCGCATCGTGAGCTTGAGGCTCGCATTGGTCAGCGCCTCGTCGTTGAAGCCCGTCAGGATGTTGAGGGCGATGTCCGCCTCGATCTCCTTGGAGTTCGCGTCCTTCGCCGGCTTCGCGTCGCTGCCCGAGAGCGAGTGAAGGAACGGTCGCGCGTCGGCCACCGCACCCTTGACGCCAATGCGGTAGCCGGCGCCGCTGCGGTCGAGCATGACCCGCATATCGTCGCCCGGCGAGAGCTTCAGGGTCGAGAGTTCCGCCCGCTCGAAACCGCCATCGGCGTTGAGCGACGCGGATCCGCGCGCCGCCGCCGGCGCGGCGTCGAGGACGATGTCGCGCAGGTCGATGCCGTTGCCCGCGCCGTTGTCGATCAGCGCGAAGCTGAGGCGGCCGGGTTTCCCGGGCGCCTTGGTGAAGCCCGGGAGCAGGCCGTCGATGCCGGCGCGGCCGAGATCGGCCTCGACCTTGATCGGCGTCCTGGCCGGACGCCCGATCGGCACCACCGCCTTTACCGGAATCGTGCCCGTGAGCTGGGGCGCGACCGGCAGGCCCTTGCGGGCGCGCAGCGCCTCGTCGAGGCTCAGGCTGACGAGGGCCTCGCCGGGCGCTCCGGCCTTGGGCTGGCGCAGGTCGATCCCGACGGGCGAGCCCACGATCCTGCCGTCGCCCTTCAGGGTGAAGCCAGACCTGTCGTACGAGACCGCGAACTTGCCCGATTCGAGCTTCTCCTTGCCGAAAGCCTTGTCCACCGTGAGGTCAGTCAGCGAGCCGCCGAGCGTGACAGGCAGGTCCGGCAGGTCGGGGATGTGCTTGAGGTTCAGCGGGAAATCGATGCGCAGGTCCGCATTGCCCCGGATCGCGGCGGGGTCGAGATCGGCGCTGACGAGGCTCCTGAACATCTTGGTCTGGAGCAGCGCGGCCAGGGCATCGGCCCCGCCACCAAGACGCAGCCCAATCTGGGCGACCACCTTGTCGGGCGTGATCTCGGGAATCACGAATGTGCCGTCCGAGATAGCGAGGCTGCGCCCGTCCGGCATCCGGATGTCGGCGGTGACGCCGCGGATCGTCGTGGTGCGCCCGGTGATCACGCCGCCGACCCGGCCATGCGTGAGCGGCGGCGCGTCATTTGAGACGGCGAGCGTCGCGTCCGAGACCGCGAAGGTGATGTGCACCGCGTTGTCGGGCATCGGATCGCCCTTCGTGGCGGCGGCGAGCTCGGCCGCCGACATGTCGACCGTGATGTCCACGGAATCGACCCGGCCGCCGCGCAATTCGTCCACGAGGTAGTTCCGGGCCGGGGGCGCGATGTGCTCGGGCCAGAGCCGCAGGGCGGTGCGCGCATCGGTGTTGGCGGCGGTCACGTGGAGCGTCAGACCGTCATCGTCGCCGGTGGTCCCGATCGTGCCGGTGATCCGCCCGCCGAGGCCCTCGCCCGCGATGCTGAGATCGTCGATGGCGATGCCGCCGGCACGGCCCGTGAGGCGGGCGTCGATCGTCGCGATCTTCACCGGCTGGTCGCCGGCGCTCGCGCCCCTCAAAATCGCGTCGCGGCCGGAGAGCGTGGCCGTCCAGGCAGTGTCGGCCCCAGCCGGGCTCTCGGTCCAGGCGCCGGTGAGATGCACGGCGTTGCCCGCCCCCAGATAGTCGAGAGCGTCGAGATTCATCACACGGGCACGCTCGTCCCAGCTCGCGCTCGCCCGCAGGCTCTCGATCGTGACCGGATTGAAGTCCTTCTCCTCGATGAGGAAGTTTCCGTCGCTCGTATGAAGGGTGGCCTTCATGCCCTCGATCCGCCCGGCGTCGAGGGCGACGTCGGCCTTGGCCGACAGCTTCAGGTCCGTGGTGATCGGAAGCTTCGACTGGCCCGAGAGAAGCAGCAGGTCGGTCACCGGCAGGTCGTCGAGCGTGATGATGCCGGTGCGGCGCGTGCCGCCGGCCTCGCGCAGGTTGCCGCCGAAGCGCCACTCGCCGTGCGGGCCGTCGATGCGCAGCTCGAAGACGCGCGCGTCCTGCGTCGGGTCGCGCCCGAACAGGCCGTTCACGCGCTCGAACACGGCGCGCTGGCGCGCGTCGTCGTCGATCAGCGTCAGCCGGGCATTGGTGAGCCGGGCCCGGTCGAGGGCGCCGATCACGCCCGCCGAATCGAGCACGACGCCGAAGATCGAGGCGACCGAGGCCGAGAGCGGCGAGACGTTGCCGCGGGCCGGGTCGACGCTCGGCAGGGTGTGCGGCTTGATGTCGCCCGGGTGGGCCGGCTCGGAGGCCGCGAAGGCGATCGAGCCGTCCCGGTGGACGAGGGCCGTCATCTGCAAGTCGCGGAACTCGATCGATCGCGGCTGCACCGCGAGACGCAGCAGGCCCCAAGTATCGAGGCTGACGACCGCGAGCGGCGCACGCACCACGAGGGCACCCTGCGGATTGCGGACGTCGAGCCCGGCGACGCGCAGGGCCAGCGAGTGCTCGCTGTCGAGCTCGACCGCGCTGTCGCGCAGGGAGACGTGCCAGCCCGGCCCGATTCGGTCGGCGATTGCCGAGGCGACGCGCTCGGAGAGGCCGTCGACCCGCAGCGGGCCGGAGGCGAGCCTCAGCACCCCGATGCCGAGTCCCAGGCCGAGCAGGAATACCAGCGAGAGCGCCGTCCAGAGGCAGATGCCGGTCCAGCGACGGGCCGGCGGCTTCATGCGAAGTCCCTGGTCCGTTTCCTCAACCATTCGAACCTTGACCGCTGGATCGGCGCGACCTCCCGTCCTAAAGCGAGGGTCGTCCGGGCTACGTCGGCACCTGTCGGCGTGTCGCGCGGATGGCGTTCCTCACCGCATACCAGCAATCGGCCGAAAGGAAGGCATGATGCCCCTCGATACCGGCGATCAGGCGCCCGATTTCGAATTGCCCGGTGCGGGCGGCGAGGCAATCGCCCTGTCGGGCCTGAAGGGTCACAAGGTCGTGCTCTACTTCTACCCGAAGGACGACACGAGCGGCTGCACCCTCGAGGCGCAGGGCTTCAACGCCCTGCAGGACGCCTTCGCGGCGGCGGATGCCCGGGTGATCGGGGTCTCGCCGGACTCGGTGAAGAGCCACGACAAGTTCCGGGCGAAGTACGGCCTCACCGTCCCGCTCGCCTCGGACGAAGCCAAGGGCATGCTCGAAGTCTACGGGGTCTGGGTCGAGAAGAGCATGTACGGCCGGAAATACATGGGCGTCGAGCGCACCACGATGCTCCTCGACCGCGACGGCCGCATCGCCCGGGTCTGGCCCAAGGTGAAGGTGCCGGGCCATGCCGAGGATGTTCTGGAAGCGGCCCGCGCATTGCCGTGACGCGGCGGCCGCAGCCGCGCGGGCGCTTCGCGCTTCGTTAACCCTACCCGGGGCCTAATGGCATCTCGCCATCCGGGTCTCCCCCACATGCACGCCCCTCGACCGGCCAAGACCGCCCGCACGCGCCTCACGGTGCTGCTCGGATGCGGCTGCGGGCTGACGGCGCTCTGGGCCGGGGCGGCGACCTACGCCCTCGTCTTCCACGACGCGGTGCTGGCCCGCTTCCTGGCGCGGCAGGGCGTCCCGCAGGCCCGCTACGAGGCCCGCATCGCCGACATGCAGGCCCGGCTCGACCGGGCCGCCTCGGACCGCTCGCTGACGCGCGAGGCCGTCGAGGTGCGCCTCTCGGAGCTGGCCGAGCGCCAGGCCGCGCTCGAGAAGCGGCAGGCGGCGCTCGCCGAGATCGCGGCGGCGCCGGCGGCCGAGCCGGAGGCCGGGGCATTGCCGGCCGCCGATTCGGCGCCGCTCGACGCCCTCGACCTTCGCACCGGCGACGGGCCCGCGCCGGCCGAGCGCCACTCGGCGCACGGCCTCGGGCCGCGGCTCGCCGCCTTCGAGCGGAGCCTCGACGTTGTGGCCAAGGCGCAGTCCCGCGGCCTGCAGGCGATCACGGCGCGGGCCGGGCGCGGCGCCGGGCAGCTGAAGAGCCTGCTCGCCCGCACGGGCGTCGATCCGGCGCGCTTCGAGCGGCCGGTTGCCGGGCTCGGCGGCCCGCTGGTGCCGGTGAGCGCCGATGCCTTCGCGATCGATCTCGCCCGGGCCCAGCGCGTCCTCGGGGACGAGCAGCGCCTGCGCCGCGTGACCGGGACGCTGCCCCTGCGGCGGCCGCTCCTCGGCGCCTACGCCCTGTCGAGCGGCTTCGGCACCCGGATCGATCCCTTCACCCGTGGCCTCGCGCTGCATACGGGCCTCGACCTCAAGGCCGAGACCGGCGAACCCGCACGCGCCACGGCGCCGGGCCGCGTCACCGCCGCGGAAGCCGCCGGCGGCTACGGCAACATGGTGGAGATCGATCACGGACACGGCGTCACGACGCGCTACGCCCATCTCGCGCGCCTCGGCGTTGCGCCGGGCCAGTGGGTGCAGGCCGGGGACGTCGTCGGCCGGGTCGGCTCGACGGGCCGTTCCACCGGCAGCCACCTGCATTACGAGACGCGCATCGACGGCGAGCCGGTCGACCCGCAGCGCTTCCTGCGGGCCGGCGCGCAGCTCGACGCGTGGCAGTTCAACGTGGACCGGTGAGCGCGCCCGGCGGGCGGCCCGCGTGACGTGGCCCGGCCGGCCTCAGTCGATATCCTCGACCGCCCCGGCGCCGCCGTAGACGCGCTGGGCCAGCGAGGCTTCCATGAACGGGTCGAGATCGCCGTCGAGCACGTCGTCGGGGCTCGTCGACTGGGTTCCCGTGCGCAGGTCCTTCACGAGCTGGTAGGGCTGCAGCACGTAGCTGCGGATCTGGTGGCCCCAGCCGATATCCGTCTTGGCGGCGGCCTCGGCGTTGGCCTTCTCCTCGCGCTTCTTCAGCTCGGCCTCGTAGAGGCGGGCGCGCAGCATGTTCCAGGCGGTCGCCCGGTTCTTGTGCTGCGAGCGCTCCTGCTGGCAGGCCACCACGATGCCGGTCGGGTTGTGCGTGATGCGCACCGCCGAATCGGTCGTGTTGACGTGCTGGCCGCCCGCGCCAGACGACCGGTAGGTATCGATGCGGCAGTCGGATTCCTTGATCTCGATCTCGATCCGGTCGTCGATGACCGGGTAGACCCAGACGCTCGCGAAGCTGGTGTGGCGACGCGCGCTCGAATCGTAGGGCGAGATCCGCACGAGCCGGTGCACGCCCGACTCGGTCTTGAGCCAGCCATAGGCGTTGTGGCCCTTGATCAGGAGCGTGGCACCCTTGATCCCGGCCTCCTCCCCGTCGGACCATTCGACGATCTCGACCTTGTACTTCCGGCGCTCGGCCCAGCGGGCATACATGCGCTGGAGCATGTTGGCCCAATCCTGGCTCTCGGTTCCGCCCGCGCCCGAATGCACTTCGAGATAGGTGTCGAAGCCGTCGGCCTCGCCCGAGAGCAGGCTCTCGATCTGGCGGCGCGCGGCTTCGGCCTCGACGGCCCGGACCGACGCCTCGCCCTCCCGGATCGTGCCCTCGTCGTCCTCGGCCTCGCCGAGCTCGATCAGGGTGTGGGCGTCGTCGAGGTCCTGCTCCAGCCGCTTGATGGCGGAGACCGCCTCGTCGAGCTGCGTGCGCTCGCGCATGACCTTCTGCGCGGCCTCGGCGTCGTTCCAGAGTTCGGGGTCCTCGGAGGCCGCGTTCAGCTCCGCGAGGCGTTTCTCGACGGTATCCCAGTCAAAGATGCCTCCTCAGCAGTCCGATCGACTGCTTGGCGGCATCCGAGGCTTGTTCGATCTCGGCGCGCATCTTGGGGTGGGTCGCTCGTTCGCGTGGGCCGCCCGTCCGGGGGCGTGGACCGGCGTGATACCGGCGCGCCGGAGCGCTGTAAACGGCGCGTCTGCGACGCGCGGACCCGCGGGCAGGCGAAACTTACCCGCTCTCGGACGTTGTCGGGCGAACCGATCTGCAGCCTGTGAGGGACTTCGATGGCGAATTCGAGCACGCACGACGACGAGGCGACTTGGAAGGCGTTCGGCGAGGCGGTCAATATGACGCCCGCCGCGCTGCGCAAGCATCTCGACAGCGAGGCGAGCCAAGCCGTCGGCCAGAAGACGGATGGCGGGGAATCGACCGGACACCGGGAGGGCCGCCGCATCCTCGAGATCAAGGACAAGGCGAAGAGCGACCTCAGCGAGGACGATTACGCCCACATGCGCAAGGTCGTCTCCTACGTCCACCGCCATCTCGCGCAGGGCGGCAAGGCCCGCAACGATCCCGATTCACCCTGGCGGATGTCGCTGATGAACTGGGGCCACGATCCCATGAAAGACTGACGCCCCCGGTTCGGCCCGCGTGAAATTCGGCTAAGCGGGGCGGATGGCCTGGCGTCGGTTCTCGGTGGCATTCCTCGCGCTCGTCCTTGTCTGCGGCGGCGCGACCCTGGTGTTCGGGCGCCTGCCCGCGGCCGCGCGCTGCCGGCCGAGTTCGGTGCCTGACACCTTCCTGGCGGAGTGCCGCGGCATCGGCGATTACGAGCACGCGGCCTTCGCACTCGGGCTGGAGCCGGCGGCGGTGGCGGCGCTCGGCCGGGCGCAGGTGGTCGTGCTCGGCAATAGCCGGGCCCAGTTCGCCTTCTCGACCGAGGCGGCGGCGCGCCGCTTCGCGGAGGCCGGCATCCCATTCTACCGGGCCGGCTTCGGCTACGCCGAGGGCAGCGCCTTCGCCCTGACGGCGCTCGCGCACGCCGGCAGCCGGCCGCGGGCGCTGATCGTCAATGCCGACCCGTTCTTCACGGACCGGCTCTCGCAACCCGCGACGCGCCTGCGCGACGCGCCGGCCCAGGCCTATGTCGCGGCCCTGCGCACCAAGCTGGCCCTCGAAATCCGGGCGGCCCTCTGCGGGCGATGGGAGAGCCGCCTGCTCTGCCGTGGATCGAGAACGGCGCTCCACCGGGTCCGCTCCGACGGCGCCTGGGCTTGGCAGGAGAGCCTGCGCCCGGCTGGGCCTGCCACGCAGATCGATGCCGAGCCCGGCGCGCCGATCGCGGAGCCGGGCCCCGGGACGGCCGCACGCGCCCTGGCCTTCCTGGCGGCGCTCGGCGTGGAGCCGGGCTGCCTGTTCCTGACGGCCGTGCCGAACTCGCAGGACAGCGCGGATGGCGCCGCGGCGCGGCTCGCCGCGGAGATCGGGGCCCGGCTCGTCCTGCCGAGGGTCGCGGGCCTGGGCACCATCGATGGCTCGCACCTCGACGGCCCGAGCGCCGAGCGCTGGTCCGCCGCCTTCCTCGACGCGGCGGAGCCCGGCTTGCGGGCCTGCCTCAGCGTCCCGGCGGCGGCCCGATCAGGGCCGGAGCCAGCACAAACTCCTTCGGCCGCCGCCGAGCGCCGAAGCGCCCCTCACTGAGGCTGTCGCTGTAATAGTCGAAGCCGGTCAGCCCGAAGCCGCCGCCGTTCATCACGTGCGGCACGGGAATCGCCGGCACGGCGCCGAGATCCGGCCGGAAGGGCGGCACCACGGGCTGGCCCGTGCCCGGGTCGGTCTGCAGGACGGTCGGGCCATCCGGCGCGGTGTAGTAATAGGGTACCGGCTGGGCCGGCGCCGGGCCGGCGGCGAGGCCGAGCAAGCTCGCGGCAAGGGCGGTTCTGTAGGCGGCGTTCACGCTTTTGCTCCGCTGCGTCGCTCGGGCGGCCCGTTCGGGGCGACGCCTGACTATGGACCAGGGCGTGGCCCGTTGTCCGTTGCGCCGGCGCATCCGCCACAGGAAAGTCCGATGGTGCGGCCGGTGACGCGAGGCCCGCCTGCGAAACGCGAGAGGCCGGGCATGCCCGGCCTCGGATCCCGTCGGCGGGCCGCGCATCTGGCTCAGCCCATGGCCCAACCCTTGTCTCAACCCTTGGCCCGTACCACCACCTGCTGCTCGCGCGCCACCGGGTCGCAGCGCGTGTCGAAGGCGTTCAGCACGAGGGGACGGGAATCGCAGACGTAGCCGACTTCGGGGCCCGGCGCCGGAACCGGATCGCGGGCGATGATCGGGTTCGGCGCGCAGGCGCCGGCGGCGGCCGTGAGCAGAAGGGCGGCGAGAAGGTTCAGGCGGCGCATACAACCCTCGGACGCGGGTCTCGGAAAAGTCCGGCTCGACCCTGCGGACCGTGGCGGCACCTGACAAGCGCCGCGAGCTGCGCGGCGCCGCTTTGCCGGAGCCTGTCTCCCCGCCGCAA
Organism: Methylobacterium nigriterrae; assembly: GCF_037106235.1. Classification (NCBI taxonomy): domain Bacteria; kingdom Pseudomonadati; phylum Pseudomonadota; class Alphaproteobacteria; order Hyphomicrobiales; family Methylobacteriaceae; genus Methylobacterium; species Methylobacterium nigriterrae. The sequence continues at coordinate 58,953 of NZ_JBAWTG010000030.1, forward strand.
CATGGCGGCGGGGCCCGAATGCCCCGGCCCGCGTCGAGGGAAACCCGATCCTCGACGGTGCGCGACCCGGTCCGTGCGGGATCGCATGCGGGTCCCCTCCCCCGTTCGGGAGGGAGGCCGGCCGGCGGGCCGAACGGGTGCCCGGAACGGGCGTCAGACGGCCTTGGCCATCGGCACGACGTTGTGCAGCGTCCGGTCGGAGGTCTCGAAGAAGCGCCGGATGTTGCGCGCGGCCTGGCGGATGCGCTGCTCGTTCTCGACGAGCGCGATCCGGACGAACTCGTCGCCGTACTCGCCGAAGCCGATGCCGGGCGCCACCGCCACATCCGCCTTCTCGACGAGGAGCTTCGAGAATTCGAGGCTGCCGAGCGCCCGGTACTTCTCGGGGATCGGCACCCAGGCGAACATCGAGGCGGTGGGCGTCGGGATCTTCCAGCCCGCCTTCTCGAACGAATCGACGAGCACGTCGCGGCGCTTCCGGTAGATCGCCCGCATTTCCCTGATGCAATCGTCGGGTCCGTTGATGGCGGCCGTCGCCGCGACCTGGATCGGCGTGAAGGCGCCGTAATCGAGGTAGGATTTCACGCGGGTCAGCGCCGCGAGCAGCCGCTCGTTGCCGACCGCGAAGCCCATGCGCCAGCCCGCCATCGAGTAGGTCTTCGAGAGCGAGGTGAACTCGACCGTGCAATCCATCGCGCCCGGCACCTGCAGCACGGAGGGCGGCGGCTCGCCGTCGAAATAGACCTCGGCATAGGCGAGGTCCGACAGGAGGATGATCTCGTGGCGCTTCGCGAAGGCGACGAGGTCCCGGTAGAAGTCGAGCGACGCCACGTAGGAGGTCGGGTTCGACGGGTAGCAGACCACGAGTGCGACCGGCTTCGGGATCGAGTGCTGCATGGCCCGCTCGACCGCCGGGAAGAAGGCCGGCGTCGGCTCGGCCGGGACCGAGCGGATCACGCCGCCCGCCATCAGGAAGCCGAAGGCGTGGATCGGGTAGCTCGGATTCGGCACCAGCACCACGTCGCCCGGCGCCGTGATGGCCTGCGCCATGTTGGCGAAGCCCTCCTTGGAGCCGAGCGTCGCCACGACCTGGGTGTCGGGGTTGAGGGTCACGCCGAAGCGGCGCTGGTAGTAGCCGGCCTGGGCGCGGCGCAGCCCCGCGATGCCCTTCGAGGCCGAGTAGCGGTCCGTGCGCGGCCGGCCCGCGGTCTCGACGAGCTTGGCGATGACGTGCTTGGGCGCGTCGAGATCGGGGTTGCCCATCCCGAGATCGATGATGTCGGCGCCATTGGCTCGGGCCGCCGCCTTGATCCGGTTCACCTGCTCGAAGACGTAGGGGGGCAGGCGCTTGATGCGGTGGAAGTCGGTCATGGCCTTCAAAGTGTCCATCGGCGCGGATCCCGTTCTGCGCGCTTCACGCTGTCGTCGCGGCGGGATCGGCCTGTCTAGCATCTCAGGCCGATGCCGCCGACCCCAAAAACGCCCTACTCGGCCGGCGCCGGCTTCGGCGCGGCGAGGCTCTTGACGCCGCCCTTCGCGGCGCCCTCCGCCGCACGCCCCTGCGCCTCGTTGCGGTTGCGGGCCCCTTCGAGCTCGGCCTCGAGCGCCTTCTGGCCCTCGGCCGACTTCGCACGCACGGGACGCGCCGGGGCCGAAATGCCCACCGGCAGGAAGTCGCCGCCCCCCTTGCGGGATTCGGTGACGAAGTCGGGCGCGGCGATGGGCTTCGCGCCGTAGCCGGACTCGATCGCGGCCGCCCGAAGGGGATTCACGTCGCCCGAGCAGGCTGCCGAGGCCGCCGTTCCGATGACCGCGAGGGCGCGCAGGACGAGGCGGGAGGGAAACATGGCGTTCTGTTTCGACAATTTGCGCGGCGCTCTGGCGGAATGTCGAGGTGGAGCGTTAATTTGTCGGAAACGAGGCTTCAGGAACGCTTTGTCCGTCTGGAGCCGGCCGCGGAAGCCGAAGGTGCGCGGAAGACAGGGAGTGACGCACGCGTGACGACGCAGAAGACGACGCCGCAGCTGCCCGACATCGAGGCGCTGTCGCGCAATGCCAGCCTGTTCGTGGAGGAGTTCGGCCGGACCGCGGCCACCTACATGAAGCCGATCGATGGGGACGGGGTGCCGGCCGGCCCGTCCGAGGAGGTGGGCGACATCGTGCGGACGCTCGGATTGGTGGCCGAGAAGTGGCTCTCCGACCCGCAGAAATCCCTCGAGGCCCAGACGAAGCTCAGCGAGTCGTTCATCAATCTCTGGGGCTCCACCTGGTTTCGCCTGCAGGGCGAGGCGGCGCCTCCGGTTGCGGTGCCGGAGCCCAAGGACAACCGCTTCGCCCATGCCGACTGGTCGACGAACCCGGTCTTCGATTTCCTCAAGCAGAGCTACCTCATCACCTCGCGCTGGGCGGAGGACCTCGTCGAGAACGCCGAGGGCATCGACGAGCACACCCGCCACAAGGCGCAGTTCTATCTGCGCCAGATCGTCGGCGCGCTCTCGCCCTCGAACTTCGTGCTGACCAACCCGGAACTGATCCGCCACACCTTCGACGAGAGCGGCGCAAACCTCGTACGCGGCATGAAGATGCTCGCCGAGGACATCGAGGCCGGCAAGGGCGAGCTGCGCGTCCGCCAGACGGACCCCTCCGGCTTCGAGGTCGGCCGCAACGTGGCGGTGACGCCCGGCGAGGTCATCTTCCGCAACGACCTGATGGAGCTGATCCAGTACGCGCCGCAGACCGAGACAGTGCTGAAGCGCCCGTTCCTGATCGTGCCGCCCTGGATCAACAAGTTCTACATCCTCGACCTCAACGCGCAGAAGAGCCTCATCGGCTGGATGGTCTCGCAAGGGCTGACGGTGTTCTGCATCTCCTGGGTCAACCCGGACGAGCGCCACGCCGACAAGGATTTCGAGAGCTACATGCGCGAGGGCATCGAGGCGGCGATCGATGCCATCGGCACCGCCACCGGCGAGACCGAGGTGGCGGCCGCCGGCTACTGCGTCGGCGGCACCCTGCTCGCCGTGACCCTTGCCATGCAGGCGGCGACCGGCAACCGGCGCATCAAGAGCGCGACGCTGCTGACCACGCAGGTGGACTTCACCCATGCGGGCGACCTCAAGGTCTTCGCCGGGGAGGATCAGATCAAGGGCATCGAGGCGCGGATGGCCAAGCAGGGCTATCTCGACGGCTCGCGCATGGCCAACGCCTTCAACATGCTGCGGCCGAACGACCTGATCTGGTCCTACGTCGTGAACAACTATCTGAAGGGCAAGGCTCCGATGGCCTTCGACCTGCTCTACTGGAATGCCGACGCCACCCGGATGCCGGCGGCCAACCACTCCTTCTACCTGCGCAACTGCTATCTCGAGAACAATCTCGCGAAGGGCAAGATGATCCTCGGCAACGTTCGCCTCGACCTCAAGAAGGTGAAGGTGCCGATCTTCAACCTCGCCACCCGCGAGGACCACATCGCGCCGGCCCGCTCGGTCTTCGAGGGCTCCGCGAAGTTCGGGGGCAAGGTCGATTATGTGCTGGCTGGGTCCGGCCACATCGCGGGCGTCGTGAACCCGCCCGCCAAGCCTAAATACGGCTTCTGGACCGGCGGCCCCGCTAAGGGCCGCCTGGAGGATTGGATCGCGGCGGCGACGGAGACGCCGGGCTCGTGGTGGCCCTACTGGTTCGCGTGGCTGGAGAAGCAGGCGCCCGAGCGGGTTCCGGCCCGCGAGCCCGGCTGCGGCGTCCTGCCCTCGCTCGGGCCGGCGCCCGGCACCTACGTGCGGGTGAAGGCCTGAGGCGCCGCGGCCTCGGGCGTCGAACGGACGAAGCCGGCGGGACGCCTCCCGCCGGCTTCCTCGTAACTGGAGCCGGCCGGCAGGCCGCCGTGCCGGCTTTCCGCTTTCAGAACTTGCGGATCAGCGGCGCCGGCGCGGGTGCGGGCGTCGGCTCGCCAAAGACGTAGCGGAAGCCGACCGAGACGATGTCGGCGCTGCCGTCTGCGTAGCCCGCGAAGGGGATGCTCTGGCCGAGCGCGTTGCGCACGTCGTAGTCGCGGCCCGCGCCCGCTAGGATCCGCGCCCTGTCGAGGAAGAGGTGCGAGTAGGCGAGGTTGAGCGTGAGCTTCTCGCTCCAGCGGTAGCTCGCGCCGACGGCGAGGTTCACGCGGTCGTTGTCGGGCAGGCGGACCGAGCGGTTCGAGAAGTCGATCGGCGATTGCTCGTAGGAGACGCCCGCCCGCAACGTCAGGGCCGGCGACCAATCGTACTCGGCGCCGACCGAGTAGAGGTAGCCGTCCTTGTAGTTCAGGGGCAGAAAATTCACCGGGACGCCGCGGGCGACCGAGACGACGCCGATCGTGCCGACCCTCGACCAATTGTCCCACTCGAAGCCGAAGTTCACGCGGAAGACCGGGTTGATCGCCTGGGTCACGCCGACGCTGAGTTTGTCGGGCGTGTTGAAATTCGCGCGAACCTGGCCGGCGACCGGCGCCAGGGCGACGAGCGGCACGCCGATCGAGCCCTCGATGTCGTGATGGACGGAGGAGCGGTAGCCGACGCCGAGCGCCGTGCCGGCCCAGGGAGTGATCAGCGCGCCGGCGGTGAATCCGACGTCCCAGGAATCGCCCTTCAGGAACGAGCTCGGCAGGATGGCCGGCGGGAGCGGCGGCGAGAGCGGCACGGCCTGCCGCAGGGTCAGGCGGAAATACTCGATGTTCGGGCCGGCCGCGACCGACAGCCAATCATTGACCTTGAAGCCGACGACGGGGTTGAAGGCCAGCGAGAAGATGCGGCTCGAGCGACCGTAGAGCTCGCCCGCCCAGACGTCGCGCGGCTTCGTGACGAGGCCGAACGGGGCGCCGGTCTGGATGCCGATCCAGAGGCGGTCGTTGAGCTGGTAGGAGGTGGCGCCGGAGGGCAGGACGGCACCCTGGCCGATTTCGCCCGAGCCGCCGAGGGCCGCGAAGCCCGGCGGGGTGCCGACGGTCGGGGTGATCTTGCCCGAGAGATTGATGAAGGTGAGGTTCTGCTCGGTGACCCAGCCCGGGCTCATCGTCACGGTGGCCGGGTTCCAGAACATCGACGAGACGCCGCCGGCGCCGGAGGCCGCGCCCGCATCGGCCATGCCGGCCGCGATCGTGCTCTGCTCCCGCAGGCCGAAGGCGCCGGCCATCGCGCCGCTCACCCCGAGCGACATGACCGCCCCCGAGACCCCGGCCAGTGCGAGCGCGCGAAAAGTCCTCGTCATGTCCGTTCCAACCTTGATCGCGGCACTCCTTATCCCGCCCCAGTACGGGTGCAGCGCCTTGCACATTACATTGCCCTGCTTGCGGTCATTTCGCAATCCCCGCAAGATTACAGTTTTCACATCGATTATGTCAAAACTTACTTGTAATACGGTAGTATAATGGCCGCGGCGTCAGGTAGCGTACCGTTCCGGCAAGATTCGTTTACATCTAAACGTTCTGCATCATCGTGCATGCCGCATTGCAGAATGCGCGGGTTCGGCGGTTTTGTGCCGATCGTGTGGGATTCCCGCAACAACCGGTCCGGCGCCGGACGCCCGCGCCGCCTTGACCGCGCCCGGCCCTGGACCACCTTCCGAGGGATCGGGATCGATCCTGCGGCGAGGGAGCGTTTGAGCGATGAAACTGGTGCGTCACGGAGCGGCCGGCGACGAGAAGCCGGGACTGATCGACCGGCAGGGCGGCCTGCGCGATCTCTCCAGCATCCTGCGCGACATCTGCGGCCCCGCCCTCGCCCCGGATGCGCTGCGCCGGCTCGGAATGATCGACCCGGAAACGCTGCCGCTCCTGCCCGCCGAGACCCGGCTCGGCCCCTGCGTCGGCGGCACGCGGAACTTCGTGGCGATCGGCCTGAACTACGCCGACCACGCCGCCGAGACCGGCGCGCCGATCCCCACCGAGCCCGTCCTGTTCAACAAGGCGCCCTCCTGCCTGTCGGGCGCGAGCGACCCCGTGATCCTGCCGAAGGGCTCGGCCAAGACCGATTGGGAGGTCGAGCTCGCTCTCGTGATCGGCGCCAGGGCTTCCTATGTCCACGCCAACGAGGCGATGGGCTACGTGGCGGGCCTCTGCATCTGCAACGACGTCTCGGAGCGCGAGTACCAGTTCGACCGCGGCGGCACCTGGAGCAAGGGCAAGGGCTGCCCGACCTTCGGGCCGCTCGGTCCCTGGCTCGTGACGCTCGACGAGGTCCCCGATCTCAAGCGCCTCGACCTCTGGCTCGACGTGAACGGCGAGCGGATGCAGACCGGCTCGACCGGCACGATGATCTTCGACCTGGCCCAGATCGTCGCCTACGTGTCGCACTTCATGATGCTGGAGCCCGGCGACGTCATCACCACGGGCACGCCCCCCGGGGTCGGCCTCGGGCGCAAGCCGCCGCGCTACCTCCGCAGCGGCGACGTGATGACCCTCGGCATCGACGGCCTCGGCGAGCAGCGCCAGGAGGTGATCGCCTTCGACGACTGGACCGCCAAGGTCGCGGCGGGCATGCCGACGAATTGACGGATGGTAGCGGCCCCGGGCCGGCTTGATTTTCCGGCCGAGTTCCGCCTTGTGGTCCCATGACGCAGAGCCCGGCCCCCCTGCCCTTGCCCGAACGACCCGCGATCCGCCACGACTGGAGCGTGGCCGAGATCCAGGCGATCCACGACCTGCCGCTCCTCGACCTCGTGTTCCGGGCGGCCGAGGTGCACCGCGCGCACAAC
>NZ_JBAWTG010000031.1:0-64653 GCF_037106235.1 Methylobacterium nigriterrae
GGCCTGATGGATCGCCGCGCGGATGCGCGGATAGGTGCCGCAGCGGCAGAGATTGCCGCTCATGGCCTCGTCGATCTGCGCGTCGGTGGGCTTCGGCGTATCCTTGAGGAGCGAGGCCGCCTGCATCATCTGCCCGCACTGGCAATAGCCGCACTGGGACACGTTGAGGTCGCGCCACGCAGCCTGGACCGGGTGGTTGCCGTCGGGCGAGAGTCCCTCGATCGTGGTCACGGCCTGCCCCTCGGCGGCCGAGACCGGGGTCACGCAGCCGCGCACGGCGGTGCCGCCGAGATGGATGGTGCAGGCGCCGCACAGGGCCTGGCCGCAGCCGAACTTGGTGCCGGTGAGCCCGAGCTCGTCGCGCAGGTACCACAGCAGCGGCATGTCGGGATCGCCGTCGAAGCCGCGCTCGGCTCCGTTCACGGTGAGTTTGATCATTCTCGATCGTCCTCCGCAGGCCCGCGCGACGGCCGGGACCTCCGGTCGCCCGCGGGGTAGTTGATTCAACGGTGTCCGTGCCGGGTGGAAGCGGCCGGCGGGCGTGACGGGAGCCCAACCGACGTGAGGCCACGGGGCGAAGCCGCATCGCGGACGGTGAAGAACCCGGCCCGATGCGGCAGGCCCACGGCACGCCCCCGCTCATCAGAATGACTTCAGGCTACGACAGCCTTGTCCCGCCGCGCAACGCGGGCAGCCGGCTTCGCGACGCCCAAGCTGCGTCCCCAGCGCATGGGATGTGACGTTTCGCACGCATCATCCGTGCCTGGACGCGGAGGCACCTGCGGCGGACGAGATGGCGACCAAGCTCAGCACCAGTCGCCCGAGCCCCGTCGGCAATTCTTCCGGACCGCTCAACTTCAAGATCTCGTGAAGATAGATGCGATCGTCCGGCTTCGGGCAATGGTCCGCCTTGGCCAGTCGGATTTCAATTGGAATTATTTGGATCGCGGCCCCTCGACGGCGCACAGGCGCCGGGACCGGGGCGCCACGAGGGCTTCAAGTTCATCCTCTCGGCCTGGGTGACCGAGCTCACCGGCCCGAAGGCCTATTTCGGGCGCCCGATGGACGAGGCGCACGCGCATCTGAACATCACGAGCCGCGAGTTCGACATCGTGATGACCGAGTGCCGCACGACCTTCTACAAGTTCAACGTGCCCGAGCAGGAGCTCGAGGAGCTCATGGGCCTGCTCGAGAGCTATCGCGGCCGCATCGTCAAGCACCGAGGGCGGCCGCCCCGCCGCGGGCAGGCCGGCGCGCCCGCGCGGACGCGAATGGCGCTAGACCGTGACCTGCGTGCCGACCTCGACGACGCGGCCCGTGGGGATCTGGAAGAAGTCCGTGGCGTCGTTGGCGTTCTTGGCCAGCGTGATGAAGATCCGGTCCTGCCAGAGCGGCATGCCGGAATGCGCGGCCGGCCGGATCGAGCGGCGGGACAGGAAGAACGAGGTGGCCATGATGTCGAACTTGAAGCCCTGCTTGCGCAGGAGCGTCAGGGTCTTGGGGATGTTCGGCGTCTCCATGTAGCCGAACTTCATCACGACCTTCGAGAAATGCGGGCCGATCGGCTCGATGCGGACCTTGTCGGCCTCGTTCGAGCGCGGCGTGTCCACGGTCTCGACCGTCAGGATGACGTTCTTCTCGTGCAGCACCTTGTTGTGCTTCAGGTTGTGCAGGAGCGCGGCAGGCGCGATCTCGGGATCGCTCGTGAGGAACACCGCGGTGCCGCGCACGTGGTGGGGCGGGCTCTTCTCCAGCATGCCGACGAGTTCGGTCAGCGGCACGTCGGTCTTGCGGGTCTTGTTGAAGAGGATCGTGACGCCCCGCACCCAGGTCCACATCAGCACGATCAGGCAGCCGGCGACGAGCAGCGGCACGTAGCCGCCCTCGAACACCTTCAGGAGGTTCGAGAGCATGAACAGGAACTCGACCACGATGAAGGGCATGATGGCGGCCGCGGCCGCGATCGGCGACCAGCGCCAGTAGCGCCAGAGCACGATGAAGGAGAGGCTGGCGGTGAGCAGCATCGTGCCCGTCACGGCGATGCCGTAGGCCGAGGCGAGCGCCGATGAGGAGCGGAACAGCACGGCCAGCACCACGACGCCGACCATCAGGAGCATGTTGATCTGCGGCAGGTAGATCTGGCCCGAATGCGATTCCGAGGTGTGGCGGATCTCGAGGCGCGGCAGCAGGCCGAGCTGGATCGCTTGGCGCGACAGCGAGAAGGCGCCCGTGATCACCGCCTGGCTCGCCGTGACGGTGGCGAGCGTCGCCAGGATCACCATCGGGATCAGGCCCCAGTCGGGGACGAGCTGATAGAACGGATCGGTGGTGTCGGGCTTGGCCAGCACCAGGGCGGTCTGGCCGAGATAGTTCAGGACGAGGCAGGGCGCGACGAGGCCGAGCCACGCCACCTGGATCGGGCGGCGCCCGAAATGGCCGAGATCGGCGAACAGCGCCTCCGCCCCCGTCACGGCCAGGAAGACGGCGCCGAGCGCCACCAGCGCGCCCGAGCCGTGGCCGAGCAGGTAATGCACCGCGTACCAGGGATGGAAGGCCCAGAACACGCCCGGGTTGGCGAGGATGTGCGGCAGGGCGGCGAGCGCCAGCGCCAGGAACCACACCACCATGATCGGCCCGAAGAAGGCCGCGACCTTGCTGGTGCCCCGGCTCTGGACGAGGAACAGGGCGACGATGATCGCGACCGTGATCGGCAGGACCGAGTTCTCGAAGGCCGGGGTCACGAGCTTGAGGCCCTCCACCGCCGAGAGCACCGAGATCGCGGGCGTGATCACGGCGTCGCCGTAGAACAGCGCCGCGCCGAGGAGCCCGAGCGTGAAGACGATGCGCGAGCCGCCGAGCGATTTGCGGGCGAGCGCCATCAGCGAGAGGATGCCGCCCTCGCCGTTGTTGTCCATGCGCAGCAGGATGGCGACGTACTTGACCGTGACGATGAGGAGCAGCGCCCACAGGATCAGGGAGGCCGTGCCGAGCACCTCCTCGGGGAGCAGGATGTTGTCGGTGCGGGCCGGCCCCAGCGCTTCCCGGAAGGCGTAGAGGGGGCTCGTTCCGATGTCGCCGTAGACCACGCCCACCGAGCCGACGACGAGGGTCCAGAAGCTGACGGGCGCGTGCGGCTGCGCGCCGTCGGGCAGGTCGAGGGCACCGGCCGGCATCGGCACGGCGCCGCCGCCCTCGCCCGCCGCGGGGCCGCCGGCGGAACTTGCGCCGGCTGGACTTGCGCCGGCGGGACCTGCGCGAAGGCCGCCCGCGGCTTCGGGTTGAGCGTCGGGGGCGCTCGAGGAAGCGGATTGCGTCATGGATCGTGATCTAGGGTGATGCCTGCCCGGAGGCTCGCGACGCGACGCATGGAAAACGCGTGTCTCGATAACGCGTGGATGGGGACGCGTCGGCTTCCGGGGCGCCGCCGGCGGCGGAAGCCCGCAGGGGATCGTGGCGGCACGCTACCACGGGCGCCGACCCACGGAAACCGCGAGCCCCGGCGCTCGACGCGCGCAGGTGCATGCGGAGATGCGCGCGGCCGTCATCGGCCGGAGCAGAGCCGGCCCGCCGAGCCTCACTCGGCCGCGCTGCGGCTGCCCTGGCCGAAGCGTCGCTCGATGTAGTCGGTGACGATGGTCTCGAAATCCTTGGCGAGCGTCGCGCCGCGCAGCGTCATCGCCTTCTTGCCGTCGATGAAGACGGGCGCGCTCGGGCTCTCGCCGGTGCCGGGCAGCGAGATGCCGATATCGGCGTGCTTCGACTCGCCCGGGCCGTTCACGATGCAGCCCATCACGGCGACGTTCAGCCCCTCGACCCCCGGGTAGGTCTTCTTCCATTCCGGCATCGAGGTGGTGATCCAGTTCTGGATGTCGCGGGCGAGCTCCTGGAAGGTCGTCGAGGTGGTGCGCCCGCAGCCCGGGCAGGCCGCCACCAGCGGCACGAAGGTGCGGAAGCCCATCGTCTGCAGGAGTTCCTGGCTCGCCTTGACCTCGAGCGTCCGGTCGCCGCCGGGCTCGGGCGTCAGCGAGTAGCGGATCGTATCCCCGATGCCCTCCTGGAGGAGGACGCCGATGGCGGCGGAGGCCGCCACGATCCCCTTCGAGCCCATGCCGGCCTCGGTCAGGCCGAGATGGATGGCGTAGTCCGAGCGGCGCGCCACCTCGCGGTAGACCGCGATCAGGTCCTGCACCACCGAGACCTTGGCCGACAGGATGATCCGGTCCTTCGGCAGGCCGAGATCCTCGGCGCGCCTGGCCGAGGAGAGGGCCGACTGCACCATCGCCTCGCGCATCACCGCGCGGGCGTCGATCGGGGTCGGGGACTTCGCGTTCTCGTCCATCAGGTGCGTCAGCAGCTCGCCGTCGAGCGAGCCCCAGTTCGCGCCGATGCGCACCGTCTTCCCGTAGCGGATCGCCTGCTCGATGATCGTCGAGAACTGGGTGTCCTTCTTCTCCTTGAAGCCGACATTGCCCGGGTTGATCCGGTACTTGGCGAGCGCCTCGGCACAGGCCGGGTGGTCGGAGAGGAGCTTGTGGCCGATGTAGTGGAAGTCGCCGACGAGCGGCACGTGCACGCCGATCCGGTCGAGGCGCTCGCGGATCTTCGGCACGGCGGCCGCCGCCTCGTCGCGGTCGACGGTGATGCGCACGAGCTCGGAGCCGACCCGGGCGAGCTGGGCGACCTGCGCCACCGTGGCGTCGATGTCGGCCGTGTCGGTGTTCGTCATGGATTGCACGACGACGGGAGCGCCGCCGCCGACCGTGACCGCGCCCTCACCGTCGCCGACGCGGACGCCGACCGTGCGGTGCCGGGGCGCCGGCCCGGCGATCTCGGGGCCGGTCCCGCCGAGGGTCTTGGCTTCGCCTGCGGCTTCCATGGCTTCCATCGTGGACCTTAGCTTGGGCCTAGAGGTTCTTGCACAGAGCGGCCGGCCTGCGGCCTCGGGAAACGGTCGTGTCGCCCCGCCGGCCGGTCCTGCCCGTCGGACCGCGGCTCGGCAGCGGGTCACCGTATGCGCGCGATCGTTTAGCTGAGATTGCCGCGATCCGGCGTCAAGTTGATGACCCTGCATGGCAGCGTCGCGCGTGTCATGTCGCATTGACGCCCGAATGTCGAGTTTGCCCGCGTCCCGTAGCGCGCACGGCCCTCCGGAGGCCGCCGATTCGGGGAACCGTCTAGCCGCCGCCCGCTTTTTGCTGTGGTGCAACAGTTGCTACCGCATTGCAACATCCCATGTTGAGGCCATGATGAACGATGATTCGACTGGCCGGCCGCCGAGCCCCGAGCCGCACAACCCGTCGACCGCCGTCCCCTCCCCCGGTCCGATCTCCGACGGCATCGCGCACGATTCCCCGGCCCGTCCGCCCCTCACCATCCTGGCGGGGCCGAAGGCCGAGAAGACCGTGGCGCTCGCCCTCCAGGGCGGCGGCGCCCACGGTGCCTTCACCTGGGGCGTGCTCGATGCGCTGATCGAGGACGGGCGCCTCGGCTTCGAGGCGATCACGGGGGCGAGCGCGGGCGCCATGAACGCCGTCGTGATGATCGACGGCTGGCTCGAGGGCGGCCCGGACGGGGCGCGGGCGGGCCTGGAGCGCTTCTGGCGCGAGGTCAGCCTCGACGGCGACCTCGGGCCGACGCAGCGCAGCGTCTTCAACGGCGTGCTCGGCCTCTGGACCGGCAACCCGGTCGCCGAGTTCTGGACCAAGGTGCTGGCGCCGAGCCCCTACCTGGCCAATCCGCTCAACATCAACCCGCTCCGGAAGGCACTCGCCAGGCAGGTAGATTTCGCGCGGCTGCGCGAGGCCGACACCGCGGGCGTGTTCGTCTCGGCCACCAACGTCTGGACCGGCAAGCTCGCGGTGTTCGAGCGCGAGCGCCTCACCGCCGACCACCTGATGGCCTCGGCCTGCCTGCCGACCGTGTTCCAGGCGGTCGAGATCGACGGCGTGCCCTACTGGGACGGCGGCTATCTCGGCAACCCGCCGCTCTATCCCCTGCACCGCGGCGCGGTCACGCGCGACATCGTTCTGGTGCAGATCAACCCGGTCGAGCGGCGCGAGACCCCGCGCACGCAGGCCGAGATCCAGGACCGGCTCAACGAGATCACCTTCAACGCGAACCTGATGCGGGAATTGCGCGCCATCGACTTCGTGGACGGGCTGATCGACGAGGGGGTGCTCGGCCAGGGCGAGTACCGGCGCGTCCTCGTCCACCGCATCGACGGCACCGACGCGCTCGAGGATTACAACGCCTCCTCGCGCCTCGATGCCCGCTGGCGGGTGTTCCAGCGCCTGCGCGACAAGGGCCGGGCCGCCGCGCGGACCTGGCTCGCCGAGCACTACGACGAGGTCGGCCGCGACTGTACGCTCGACCTGCAATCGGCCTATCAATGATGCGCGAGCCGGGACGCGAGGGGATTAAGCAGGGGGATTAAGCGGCCTCCTTCGACCGTTGTCCGTATCATGATGGCCGACAAAACGAAGCGACCCGAGATCGTCGATCTGCTGGTGCCGCTCAGGCGCTATGCCCGCTCGCTGACCCGCGACACGCTGCGCGCCGACGACCTCGTGCACGATACCCTCGTGCGCGCCCTCGAGTCGCAGGCGAGCCTGCGGCCGAACACGAACCTGCGGACCTGGATGATGACGGTCCTGCACAACGTCTTCATCGACGACCAGCGGCGCAAGCGGGTCGAGGCCCGCCACGCCGACGTGCTGGCGCAGATGAGCGACGAGGCCGCGCCGCCCGCGCAGGAAGGGCAGGTGCGGCTGGCGCAGATCCGCGAGGCCTTCCTGACCCTGCCGGAGGAGCAGCGGGCCGCGCTGCACCTCGTGACGCTCGAGGGCATGGCCTACGCGGACGCCGCGGCGGTGCTGGGCATTCCCATCGGCACCCTGATGTCGCGGCTCGGGCGCGGCCGCGCCGCGCTCCGCGCCTTCGAGGAGGGCGGCGAGCGCGCCGGCAAGGGCTCGGCCTCCCGCACCGCGCCGGAACGGCCGCATCTGCGTCTCGTCAGGCGCGAGAGCCCGGGAGAGCCCGGTGATCCGTCGGTCTACGAGAGTCGGATCGTCGGCTCCGCCTGAGGCCGCCGGTCCGGGCCGCACGAGGGGCCGGGACCGGCCTTCGGGGCCGGGCCGCCAACTTTCCGGGAAACGCCTGACAGGATAATAGGACGTGGCGTGATGATCGATCCGATTACAGACTCCGATCTCGTCGCTTACGTGGACGGGCAGCTCGAGGTGATGCGGCGCCTCGACGTGGAGGCGCACCTCGCGCGCCATCCGGACGTGGCCGCGCGCATCATGGCCGAGCTGCACGACCGCGACGCCCTGCGGGAAGCCTTCGCGCGCCATCCCGGCCCCGGCCCGGAGCGCAACCGCACCGCCGCGCGGCGGCTCGACCGGAGCCTGCGCTGGCGTCAGGTCGCCTCGCGCCTGCGCCGCGCCGCCGCGATCGCGATCCTGGTGGGAGCCGGCTGGCTGGCCCACGCGGAGGTGGGCCTGTTCGGCGTGCCCGACACCTTCGCCTCCCCCGTGGACCCGACCCTCGTGGAGGACGCGCAACAGGCCCGACAGACCGCGCAGCTGCGCGCCCGCATGACCTCGCAAGGCACCGCGCCGGGCTACGACCGGGCCGAGATCGAGGCCGCCACGGGCATCCGCCTGCCCGACCTGCCGACCGGCTGGACCGTGCGCGACGTGCAGGTCTTCCCCGCCCACCGGGGCGCTGGGGTCGAGATGGCGATCCAGGCCGGCAATCTCGGCGAGGTCGCGCTGTTCGCGACGCACCGCCGCACGGTCGGCCGCGAGAACGAGATCACCCGCTCCAGCGACGGCGCCACCGCCTACTGGAGCGCGGGCGAGTCCTCGTACGCCCTCAGCGGCGCCAGCGACGAGGCGGAGCTGCGCAGGGCCGTGGCGCAACTCGCCGCCATCGGCCGCTGAGGCGCCTCCTCCGGGAGCATCCGGGCACGGAGATCACCCCAGCATGGAGGGCACGCGATCGGTCGCGAGGCGGGCACGCGCCTCGGCCGCATCGATGTCCATGCGGGCGATCAGGGCCTCGGCGCCGGCGAAGCGCTCCTCGCCGCGGATGAAGGCCACGAACTCGACCGCGATCTCCTGCCCGTACAGGTCGCCCGCGAAATCGAACAGGTGAACCTCGAGGAGCGGCGCGCCGTCGTCGAAGGTCGGGCGGCGCCCGTAGCTCGCCACCCCGTCCCGGACGCCGCCGTCGGCGAGGCGCACCCGCACCGCGTAGATGCCGTGGGCGAGGCCGCAATCGGCGAGCGCGACGTTGGCGGTGGGGTAGCCGAGGACGCGCCCGCGCTTGTCCCCGTGGCGGACGCTGCCCTGCACGAACCAGCGGTAGCCGAGGAGCGCGTTGGCCCGGGCCACGTCACCCGCCGCCAGAGCCGCCCGGATCGCGCTCGACGAGACCGGAACGGCCTCGGAAGCGAGCGACACCGCCGGGATGATGCGGCAGCCGAGGCCCGCCTCCCGGCACATGCCGGCGAGCAGGGCCGGCGTGCCCTCGCGGCCGCGCCCGAAATGGAAGTCGTGCCCGATGACGACGCCGGAAAGCCCGAGCTCGCCCTTGAGGAGGCGCTCCACGAAGTCGCGCGCGCCGGTGCCAGCGAGCCCGGCATCGAAGCGGCGCACGATCAGCCCGTCGAGGCCCAGGCGGCGGAACACGATCTCCTTCGCGCCCCGCCCGGTGAGGCGGAACATGGGCTGGCCGGGCGCGAAATAGGCCCGCGGATGTGGCTCGAATGTCAGGATCACGGCCGGACGGCCGGCCGCCGCCGCGGTCTCGCGCACGGCCTCGACGAGGACGCGGTGGCCCTGGTGGATTCCGTCGAAATTGCCGATCGCCGCGACGGCGCCGGCGAGCCGCGGCGGCACCGGATCGTCCTCGCGGCAGATCGTGAAGGGCCGCGCGGTGCTCTCGTCGGCTGACGGCATCGAACTCATGGAGCTTGCAGGACGAGTGGAGCTTGCAGGACGGGTGGCAAGACGGACGGCAGGGCGGACGGCAAGGCGGGCGAATCCGGTGCGGCAGGCCGGATCGGAAGCGCCGCGGACCCTGTCGAAAAGCGCCTGAAGGGTCAAGCGAGGGGCGCCGGGGGGATCTTGGAGATGGGCCGCGGCGGCGCCGCGGGCGCCCGGTCATCGGGGGAGGATCGGGCCTCCGCGCCGGGCACCGCGGTTAACCGGTTTGAAATTCAGTCTCGCGTAGTTTCGGCGACACGAGGCGCCGCGAGGAGGCGGCGCTTCCCGCAATACGCCTCGGGGATGTCGCCGCCGCACCGGCCCCGGGCAAGACGGAGCAGACCGCCCATGGCCCTCGATCTCAGCATGCCGATCCTCGTCGTCGACGATTACCAGACGATGGTCCGCATCATCCGCAACCTGCTCAAGCAGCTCGGCTTCGAGGAGGTCGACGACGCCTCCGACGGCACCGCGGCGCTGGCCCGCCTCAAGAGCCGCAAGTACGGCCTCGTGATCTCCGACTGGAACATGGAGCCGATGACGGGCTACGAACTGCTGCGCCATGTCCGCGCCGACGAGGGCCTGCGCACCACGCCCTTCATCATGGTCACGGCCGAGTCGAAGACCGAGAACGTCATCGCCGCCAAGAAGGCCGGCGTGAACAACTACATCGTCAAGCCGTTCAACGCCGCCACGCTCAAGTCCAAGATCGAGGCCGTCTGCGGCGCCTGATCGCGCGCCTCGACGGAGTGCCGGAGGCGAGCCTCGCAGGAGTGGCCGGTGTCGCCCGCGGGCGGCGCCGGGGCGTCAGGAGTACGGTGCCGATGAGATTCGCACGCAAACCGCGGGACCCGGCTCCCGCAGCGCCCTCGCCGAGGGTGATCAACGAGCTCGTCGAGATCGCGGAGTATATCAGCCATCTCCGCCAGGAGATCGCGGCGCTGCGGGCCAACGAGCTGACCCGCGACCGCATCCCGATGGCGCATGAGGAGCTCGGCAACGTGCTGGCCGCGACCGCGGGCGCCACGAACCAGATCATGGCCTCGGCCGAGGCGATGCTTGGGCTGCCGGACGACGCCGATTACCGGGCGAATGTCGAGGCCCGCATCTACGAGATCTTCGAGGCCTGCGCCTTCCAGGACATCACCGGGCAGCGCATCTCGAAGGTGGTCGAGGCCCTGCGCCAGCTCGAATTGCGGCTCGCGCGCTTCGCCAACGCCGTGAAGGCCCGCGACGAGGCCGGGTTCGACCCGACCGAGGCCGAGCGCCGGAAGCGGGCCGAGCAGCTGTTGCTGAACGGTCCCCAGATCGACGGCCCCGCGACCTCGCAGGACGACATCGACGCGCTGTTCGCCTGAGCGTCCCTACCAGCACAGGCGCTCGATCACCGCGTCCGGCCGCACCGCCTGGCGACCCAGCCACGCCGCGACGTCGCCGAGCCGGTCGTGCTCGGCCAGCACGCCGAGCTCCTCGGCGTGGATGCCGCGCGCCACGAGCAGGCTCGGGAGACCGAAGGCGACGGCCCCCGCGATGTCGGTGCGCAGCGCATCCCCCACCGCCAGCACGCGCGCCGGATCCGGCGCCTCACGGGAATCGAGGGCGCCGGCCATGGCGAGCGCGGCCTCGTAGACCGGCCGGTAGGGCTTGCCCGCGTAGACCACCGACCCGCCGATCTCCGCGTAGGCCGCCGCGATGAGGCCCGCGCAGGGAATGAGCTGCTTGTCGCGCTCCACCACGAGGTCGGGGTTGGCGCAGATCATCGGCACGGCCCGTGCCCGGAACGCGTCGAGCGCCGCGCGGTAATCCTCGGCGGTCTCGCGGGTGTCGTCGAACAGGCCGGTGCAGACCACGAGGTCGGCCGCATCGGCGGGCACGAGGGCGAGGTCGAGGCCGTCGAAGATGGTGGCGTCCCGCTCCGGGCCGAGGTGGTAGACCGCGGCGCCGGGGCTCCGCGCGATCAGGCCGCGGGTGAGGTCGCCCGATGTGAGGATCGCGTCGTAGGCCTCCCGCGGCACGCCGAAGCCGTCGAGGATGCGCTGCACGCCCGCCCAGGGACGGGGTGCGTTCGAGACCAGCACGACCCGGCGGGGACGTCCCTCGCCGGGGAGCGCGCGGAAGCGGATCAGGGCCTCGCCCGCCGCCCTGTGGCCGTTCGTGCCGTCGTGCAGCACGCCCCAGACGTCGCACAGGATCAGGTCGTAGCCCGCGGCGATGCCGGCGATGCCGGCCAGGGTCGGGACCGTCCCGGCGGGGGCGGGCATGCGCGTCATGGTCAATCCTGCTGTTGCGGTGCGGCGGCCGGGTTAGGCGGGCGCGGCCGCGAATGCAACGGCCGCGGGGCTCAGCCCGCGCGGCGCAGGAAGTCGCGGAAGGGGCGCCGCTGCGGCGGGGGCTCCGGCTCCTCCGGGGGCGCGGCCGCGGCGGGCGCCGGGAGGGGCGCGGGCGGCGCCGCGAGCACCTCCGCCCGCACGGCGCGGGGCGCGGCGAAGACGCTGCCCTGCGCGAAGGGCACGTCGAGATCGATCAGGTCGGGCACGTCGGCCTCCTGCTCGACCCGGGTCGCAACCAGGCGGATGCCGGCGCGCCCGAGCGCCGCCACGAGATCCTCGACGGCGATGTCGGACAGGTGCCGGCGGGCACTCGCCTGCCGCAGCAGCAGGTCGGCCGGGACCTTGACCTGCGTGACGCCGCGCTCGGCGAGCGACAGGGCGTCGAAGCGCAGGTCCGCCGGGCGGTCGAGGCTGAAGCCGATCCTGCCGCGCATCGCCGCGAGCGCCCCCGCCTGCTCGGCGTCGAGGCTGCGCCAGCTCACCTGCGGCAGGGCCACCACGAGGCGGCCGGCAAGCGCGGGCTCGGCGGCCACGACGCGGGCGAGCCCGCGCAGGAAGCCCGGCTCGAACAGCGAGAGCGGCGACAGGCCGTAGGCGACCGCCGCCTCGCTGCCGCGGCCGGCGAGGTGACGCGCGATGGTGGCGACCTGCTGGAGCATGCGCCGGTCGAGATCCGTAGTGCGGCCGTGCCGCTCCAGAACGGGCAGGAACGCCTCCGGCGGCAGGACCTCGCCCTCGACCCGCAGGCGCGCCAGGGCCTCGTAGGAGGCGACCTTGCGCTGGGGCAGGGTGACGACGGGCTGGAGATGCACCTCGAGCCCGCCCCCGTCGAAGGCCGCGATGAGGGCCGCGATGAGGGCCGCCTCGCGCGCCCGCTCCCGATCCGCCTGGGCTGGTTCCTCGGTGGACGGCACCTCGATCACGTGTCCGGGGAGGGCCGCGGCGTCCGGCGCCCGCCGCGGCGGCGGCACGGGCCGCGGCGTCGGGAACACGGGCCGTGCGGCCGCGGGCGTCGGGACCGGAATCGGCGAGACTGGCGCGGGCACGGCTGGCCGCGGCACGGGGCCGGCCGCGACGAGCGGCGCGAGCGCCTCCGCCTTCAGGCGGGCGATCTCGCCGTCCTGGGTGGCCACCACGGCCGCGAGGTCGCGCACGATGCCGCTGAGGAGGCCGATCTCCACCGTCACTTCCTCGACGCCGGCCGCCAGCATGGCCGTGTCGGCGCCGGGAGCCGTGCCGCCCTTGGGCTCGGCCGCGGAAGCCGCCTCGATCCGCAGGAGGCGCTTCGAGAGCACGTCGACCTCCGCCGAGAGCTTGTCGCAGCGGGTCGCGAGCGCCGCGGACCGCCGGTGGGCGAGGAGCGAGGCCAGCCCGGCAAGGGCGGCCAGCGCCAGCAGGGCGAGGAGCGGCGAGACGACGGCGAGCGGCCCCAGGACGACGAGTGCGAGGGCACCCAAGGCCAACAGGCTGCCGGGCCGGCCGAAGTTCCGGGCCATCGAAAAAGCTCAACCACCCTCGAACGCGCGGGACAGACGCCCCGGGCCGTTCGCCGCGAATCGGTGCGTCGCCCCGTTGTCGCCGAGGGTTGCGGCCCCGGCAAGGCGCGGACCGCGAGCCGGGGTGGATTTCCCCGAGCTGTGACATAGGCTTCCCCGCACCGGGGCGCCGCCGCCGCCCCCGCGAGGACCGACCGGAGCCCGACGCATGGACGAGACGCGAGCCGATTTCCTGATGCGGGTCGAGGGCATGACCTGCGACGGCTGCGCCGAGGCCGTGCGCCGCGCGATCCGGCGCCTCGACCCGGAGGCGCGGGTGCAGGTCGACCTGGAGCACGGCCGCGTCGCGGTGACGACCCACGCCCAGAGCCTCGCGGTCGCCGAGGCCCTGACCCGGGCCGGCTACACCGCCACCGCCATGACGGGCTGACATCGCCGGCCGGGGATGGCCGGCCGGGGACGGCCGGAAGGGACCTGACAAAAACGAAAATTTGGCCGCGCCTTTAAAAATTTCGACACGATTTTCCCCCCGCCTTCGCGCAAACTGCCCCGATGGTTCAGGCTTGGCCCTTGGCCCAACGACAGCCGCACGGCAAAAGCCGGCAAGCCCCGCGGTGACCCCGAGCATCGCTGCCGAGACCGGCCCGGCCGCAGGCCGCGCGGGTCGATCGCTGCGATGCGGGGCGGTTCGCGGACCCAGAAACGGACGCCACACGAAGCCTTCGTGCCACGAGGTGAGGAAACCATGCCCTCAGACATCGAGATCGCCCGCGCCGCGACCCTGAAGCCGATCGGTCAAGTTGCCGAGAAGCTCGGCATCCCGGACGACGCGCTCCACCATTACGGCAAGCACATCGCCAAGATCGACCACGGCTACATAGCCTCGCTGGAGAGCCGGCCCGAGGGCAGGCTGGTGCTCGTGACCGCCATCAGCCCGACGCCGGCGGGCGAGGGCAAGACCACGACGACGGTCGGCCTCGGCGACGCGTTGAACCGCATCGGCCGGAAGACCGTGATGTGCCTGCGCGAGCCCTCGCTCGGCCCCTGCTTCGGCATGAAGGGCGGCGCGGCCGGCGGCGGCAAGGCGCAGGTCGTGCCCATGGAGCAGATCAACCTGCACTTCACGGGCGATTTCCACGCCATCACCTCGGCCCACGCGCTCGCCTCGGCGCTCATCGACAACCACATCTACTGGGCGAACGAACTCAACATCGACGTGCGACGCATCTTCTGGCGCCGCGTCGTCGACATGAACGACCGGGCGCTGCGCGCCATCAACCAGTCGCTCGGCGGCGTCGCCAACGGCTTCCCGCGCGAGGACGGGTTCGACATCACCGTGGCCTCCGAGGTCATGGCGGTGTTCTGCCTCGCCAAGGACCTCGCCGACCTCGAGGAGCGCCTCGGCCGCATCGTCATCGCGGAGACCCGCGACCGCAAGCTCGTGACGCTCAAGGACGTGAAGGCGACGGGCGCCATGACGGTGCTGCTCAAGGACGCCCTGCAGCCGAACCTCGTGCAGACGCTCGAGGGCAACCCGGCGCTCATCCACGGCGGCCCCTTCGCCAACATCGCGCATGGCTGCAACTCGGTGATCGCGACGCGCTCCGGCCTCAAGCTCGGCGACTACGTGGTGACGGAGGCGGGCTTCGGCGCCGATCTCGGGGCCGAGAAGTTCCTCGACATCAAGTGCCGGCAGACGGGCCTGAAGCCCTCGGCGGTCGTCATCGTCGCCACCGTGCGGGCGCTGAAGATGCACGGCGGCGTCAACAAGAAGGACCTCGGCTCAGAGAACATCGAGGCGCTGGAGCGCGGCTTCGCCAACCTCGCCCGCCACGTCGCGAACGTGCGCAATTTCGGCCTGCCCGTCGTCGTCGGCGTCAACCACTTCTACGCCGATACCGACGCCGAGCACGCCAAACTCAAGGAGCTGTGCCGCGACAGGCTGCAGGTCGAGGCCATCACCTGCAAGCACTGGGCGGAGGGCGGCGCCGGCGCCGAGGAGCTGGCGCACGCCGTCGTGAAGCTCGCGGAGGGCGAGCAGAAGCCGCTGGCCTTCACCTACGAGCCCGAGTCGAAGCTCACCGACAAGATCAAGGCCATCGCGACGAAGCTCTACGGGGCGGCCGACATCCAGATCGAGTCGAAGGCGGCCACGAAGCTCGCGGCCTTCGAGAAGGAGGGCTACGGCAACCTGCCGGTCTGCATGGCCAAGACCCAGTACTCCTTCTCGACCGACCCGACCCTGATGGGCGCGCCGTCCGGCCATATCATCGGCGTGCGCGACGTCCGCCTCTCGGCGGGCGCCGGCTTCGTCGTGGTGATCTGCGGTGAGATCATGACCATGCCGGGCCTACCCAAGGTCCCATCCGCGGACACGATCCGCCTCGACGAGAACGGCCAGATCGACGGCCTGTTCTGAGCCGGCGCCGTCCTTCCGCGCCGCCCGGCGGGAAGGCCGCTGCGGGATCGGGCGCGGGTCCCTTCCCCGTTCGGGAACAGGGGCCCGCGCGATCCGGGAGCGGCGCCCCGTCCCTACGCCGCCAGCGCCCGGTTCACGGTCGAGCGCAGGTCCGCGAGGGAGAATGGCTTCGTCAGCACGTCCGTCACGATCGCGTCGAGGCCGCGGGCGCGCTCGCGCTGGTCGGCGAAGCCCGTCATCAGCAGGATCGTGAGGTTCGGGAAATCGCGCTTGGCCGCGAGCGCCAGCGCGATGCCGTCCATCAGCGGCATGCGGATGTCGGTGAGCATCAGGTCGAAGGCGCCGTCGGCCTCGTTCAGGCGGTCGAGGCCGTCGCTGCCGTCGATGGCCGTGATCACCGCGTGACCGTCGATCTCGAGCCCCCGCTTGAGGAAGCCGCGGACCGTCTCTTCGTCATCGACGAGCAGGATGCGCGCCATGTCGTCCCGTCTTTCGTCCCGTCTTCCGAAATGGTTGCGTCGACAATGAGTTGTCGAATCACGCAGGGGCTTGCCCGACCTGTCAAGGTTCGAGTGACCGGAACAGTTCCGGGCAGCACCGCCTGCGCGAAAATGCCGCCCCCACCTTAACGGATGGTCAAGCGGGGCGTTGCACGCCCGAAGAGCATGCTGCGAAAAAGTGGCGACGGTTTCTCGCTCGAAGCATGCTCTGATTGATCGGATCGACCATGATTTCTGCGTTTTGACCGAATCGGTCGAAACGCAGCATGATCTAGGTGCCGCCGAACAGGTCGGGCTCCGTGCTCTCGTAATCGACGAGGCCCACGAAGGGCAGCTGCCGGAAGGCGTGGGCGACGTCCATGCCGTAGCCCACCACGAAGACGTCCGGGCAGGTGAAGCCGACGAAATCCGCGTCGATCGTCACCGCCCGCTTGCCGGGCTTCTCGAGCAGCACCGCCGTCATCACGCGCCTGGCGCCCCGCGCCATCAGCAGATCCTTGGCGAACACGATGGTGCGGCCCGATTCGAGGATGTCGTCGACGAGCAGCACGTCGCGCCCGCGCACCTCGCTCTCGACGTCGCGCAGGATCTCGACCTGGCCGGAGGAGACCGTGCCGCTGCGGTAGCTCGACAGGTGCACGAACTCGACCTGCGGCGAGAGGCCGGCGCGGTGGAGCGCCCGGAGGAGGTCGGCCGCGAACATGAAGCTGCCCTTGAGCACCGCGACCACGAGCAGGTTCTCGGGATTCGTCGCGATGATCTCCTGCGCGAGCTCCTCGTTGCGCCGGGCGATGGCGGATTCGTCGAACAGGACGCGGACGCGTCGGGAGGCGCTGGTCATGGCCCTCTCTTAGAGCATTTGCCCGGCCCCTGCCCACGGCCGCGCGCGGGAAAAAGCTCGCGCGCGGGAAAAACGCTCGCGCGGGAACCTTGCATCGCGGCGCCCTACGGATGGGCGGCCGGCCTCTCCTCCGAGGGGGGGGCCGCCGCGGCGAAGCGGATCTCGACCGACCGCCCCTGCGCGGGCGGGTCGGCGAAGGTCGCGCGGAAGCGCGCGCGCTCGGCCTCGCCAAGGGCGGCGCGGGGTGCCGGCGCCGTGAAGGTCTTGAGCGGGCGGTCGGCGGCGTCGCGCACCTCCACCTCGATCACCGGCACGGGCACGCCGCCCCTGGCGAGCCCGACGAGGTCGGCCTCGACCACGAGTTCGCCCGCCCGGCCGGGCTCGGCCGCGCCGCGGAAGGCGACCACGTCGCGAAGCTCGAGCCCCCGCAGGTTCACCGGCAGGCCGATGCGGGCGTAGAGCCCCGCCGTCTGCGGCATCGCCCGCACCACGGTGGTGCGGGCCAGCAGCATCAGCGGCAGGAGGGCCAGCGCGGCGAGTCCCGCGGCGGCGGCGGGCGAGATCCCGGCAAGGCCCCGCCGCCGGGCGGGCTTGGCGGACTTGGATGACTTGCGCCGGCCTGCGGCCCGCGCGGCGGAGCGCGCCCGCGGGCGCGGCGGCACGTTGTCGAGAACCGCCGCCTCCGCCTGCCTCTCCGCTTGCCTCTCTTCGGCCGCGGCGGCCTGCCAGGCCGCCTCCAGACCCGATTCGGGCCCGTAGCGCTCGATGTCGAGTTCCTCGGCGCGGCCCGCCAGCACCTCGGCCGGGGCGATGAACCAGGTCTCGCGGCAGGCGGCGCAGCGGACGGAGCGGCCCTCCATGCCGACGCGGTCGGCCTCGATCCGGTACTCGCTGGCGCAGGCGGGGCAGACGATCAGCACGGCGAATCGCTTCCATCCTCGATCGGCGGTTGCCGCTCGTCGAAAAAAGACTCACACGGTTGTCGCGGCGCACGGTTAATCCCCGGTGAAGCGGGGCCGTTCGGGCTTGAAAACGCCGCATCGTCGGCCCAATCCGGGCCGGGGCGCGGCAATGTGCGGATGACCTTGGGCGAGCGGGTGAAGACAGGCAGCCTTCTCTCCGGCGCTGAGGAGCCGGTGGTCCAGTTCGAGAATGTCGGGATGCGCTACGGCCTCGGGCCGGAGGTGCTCTCCGACGTCAGCTTCCGGGTCCAGCCGCGCTCGTTCCAGTTCCTCACCGGCCCCTCGGGCGCGGGCAAGACCACGCTGCTGCGCCTCATCCTGCTGTCGGTGCGCCCGACGCGGGGCCTCGTCTCGGTTTTCGGGGAGGAGGTCAGCGGCATCTCGAGCGAGGCGCTCACGGGGCTGCGCCGCCGCATGGGCGTGGTGTTCCAGGATTTCCGGCTGCTCGACCACCTCACCACCTACGAGAACGTGGCGCTTCCCCTGCGCGTCCAGGGCCGGGCCGAGGCGAGTTACCGGGCGGAGGTGGTGGAACTCCTGCGCTGGGTGGGCCTCGGCGAGCGCATGCACGTGCTGCCGCCGCTCCTGTCGGGCGGCGAGAAGCAGCGCGCGGCCATCGCCCGCGCGCTGATCGCCCGGCCCGAGCTGCTGCTCGCCGACGAGCCCACCGGCAACGTCGACCCGGGCCTCGGGCGCCGGCTCCTGCGCCTCTTCGTCGAACTCAACAAGCTCGGCACCTCGGTGATCATCGCGACCCACGATTTCGGCCTGATGGACCTCGTCGATGCGCGCCGGATGATTCTCGGGCAGGGCCGCCTGCAGATCGAGGGATGATGGCCGGGACACGCATCGAGGCTCCGCACGCCGCCCCCGCCGCCTTCGAGCCGGCCCTGCCCCCGACGCTGCGGCGCAACGCGCCGCTCGTGCCGACGGATTCCGCCGCGAGCCGCTCGCTCGCCGCCGTCATCGCGATCCTGACCTTCCTGGCCGCCCTCTGCGCGGGCGCGGCCGAGATCGTGGCCTCGAGCGCCGGCCAGTGGCAGGGCGCCGTGACGCAGGAGGCGACGATCCAGGTCCGGCCGAGCCCGGGGCGCGACCTCGACGGGGACATCGCCAGGGCGGAGGGCATCGCCAAGGCCGAGCCCGGCGTCGCGGCGGCGCGGGTGTTCTCGAAGGCCGAGGCCGAGCGCCTGCTCGAGCCCTGGCTCGGCAGCGGCCTCGACCTGACCGACCTGCCGGTGCCGCGCCTCATCACCCTGAAGCTCGCCGACAGCCCCGTCCCCGACCTCAAGCATCTGCGCGGGGCGCTCTCGGAGGCCCTGCCGGGGGTCGCGAGCCTCGATGATCACGCCCTCTGGCTGCAGAGGCTCTCGACCATGGCCAACACCTTCGTGGGCGTCGGCGTCGGCATCGTCGCCCTCGTGCTCGTCGCGACCGGGCTCGCGGTGGCCTTCGCCACGCGCGGCGCGATGGCGGGCAACCGGGAGGTGGTGGAGGTGCTGCACTTCGTGGGCGCCAACGACGACTTCATTGCCCGCGCCTTCCAGCGCCGCTTCTTCGGCCTCGGGCTGCGCGGCGGCATCATCGGGGCGGGCCTCGCGCTCGCGGCCTTCTGGCTGGCCGGCCTCCTCGCCCGCGCCTGGCGCTCAGGACCGGCGGGCGAGGAGATCGAGGCCCTGTTCGGGGCCTTCCACATCGGCTGGAGGGGCTATGCGAGCGTGCTCCTGATCGGCGTCATCGCGTCGGTCGTCACGGCCGTGGTATCGCGGCTGACGGTCCGGCGCTTCCTCGCCTGACCCGGGATCGGGGCGCGCGGGGCCAGGGCCGATCACGCTCTCGCGACGCGATCATCGGAGCTCGTCCGACCCGCGCGGATCTCGCCGCGAGACCGCGCGGCGAAACCCGGGGACCGGGCGTTAACCCTTTGTGAACTTTTCGGGGAGCGGAATACTTGCCTCTCGGGCGCCGCAATCGGTGCTATCCTCCCGGAGAATGACGACGCGGATGCCACGCGTACCCGACATGACGCCGGCCGAGGCCTTCGGCTGGACGTGGCAAGAGACACGGCAAGAGACCCGGCAGGAGACACGGCCGGCAGCGCGGCTTGCGACCCGGCGCCGGCCGGCCGCGACGGCCGCCGCTCCGGGGACGCCCGCGCGTACCGGCCTCCTCGCCACGGCCCTCCTCGGCCTCGCGGGCCTCGGCTGCGTGGCGCTGGCGGCGGGCTTCCTCGCCTTCGTGGCCTGCCTCGACCGCATCGAGCGTTCGCCGGCGGCCCGCGCCGACGGCATTGTGGCGCTCACCGGTGGGGCGCAACGCATCGGCGACGCGATCGACCTCCTGGCGGGCGGATATGGGCGGCGGCTCCTGATCACCGGCGTGAACGAGCGCACCAGCCGCGACGAGATCGCCCGGCTCAACCCGACCCAGCGCCACTGGATCGATTGCTGCGTCGACCTCGACTACCGGGCGCGCAACACCATCGGCAACGCCATCGAGACCCGGCGCTGGATGCGCGAGAACCGGTTCGGCACGGTCGCGGTCGTGACCTCGAACTACCACATGCCCCGCACCCTGATCGAGCTCGACCATGCCCTGATGGGCGGCGACCGGATCGTGCCGCATCCGGTGATCGCGGACGGGTTCGACGCCGCCCGCTGGTGGCAGCATCCGGGCTCGGCGCGGCTGCTCGCCGCCGAGTACGTGAAGTTCCTGGCCGCGTGGCTGCGCACCCGCTTCGAGAGCGATCCCGAGCGCTCCCGCGCCGCGATCCTGATCGGGCGCGGCAAGCCCCTGAAGATGGTGGCCGAGCCGCTGGTGCGGCGGCTGGACTGACGGGGATTGCCTGCGCGCCGGACCTGGCCGCGGGCTCCGCGACGCGCTCCTCAGAGCCCCCGGCAGCGGGATCGCACGAGGCCGCCGAATTCCTTCTCCGAGCCCTGCACCTGTGCCAGGCGCTCGGTGCGCTCGGAGCCCGACAGGCAGCGGCCGTAGACGCTCGCGACCCGGCGCATGGTCTCCACGTGCCGGCGCCAGACGCGGCAGTTCCGCGCGTCGTCGCCGTCCGCCTGCTCGAGCTGGTCGATGGCCTGGCGCTGCATCGACTGGGCGACGAGCACGTCGCGGGCGCAGGCCGTGTCGGCGCCGGGCTGGGCCGCGGCGGCGAGCGGCGCCAGCAGGCACAGGCCCCCGGCCAGGAGCAGGCGGACGCAGGAGGAACTCATCGGGGCTCGGCTCAGGCCGCCTGGGAGGCCGAGGTGCGCGTCAGGAGCGCGTAGAGGGCGCTCGCGTCGCGCGCGGCCCGGATGCGCTCGAGGATGCCGGGCTCGCGCAGGATGCGGGCGACCTGGGCGAGCGCCTTGAGGTGGTCGGCCCCGGCGCCCTCGGGCGCCAGCAGCAGGAAGGCGATGTCCACGGGCTGGCCGTCCAGCGCCTCGAAATCCACCGGCCGCTCGAGGCGGGCGACGAGGCCGAATAGGCGGTCGAGGCCCGGCAGCTTGCCGTGCGGGATCGCGACGCCGTCGCCGATGCCCGTCGAGCCGAGGCGCTCGCGCTGAAGCAGGGTCTCGAAGACCTCGCGATCGTCGAGAGCCGGCAGCTGCCGTGCCGCCTGGCTGCTCAGATCCTGCAGAACCTGCTTCTTGGTGCGGGCGCGCAGCGAGGGCACCACGGAATTCGGATCGAGGAATTCCAGCACTGACATGGAGGACCGCTGCCCCGTCGGCAGGGCCCCGACCGGGCCCCGCGCAGTGAGAATGGCACCGCGAGCTTGCGCCCGCGTGACCCGGGGACCAGACCCCGGGAATCACGACCCGCGGGGAACGCCCCGTGGATCAATGGCCGAGGTACGGGCCGGTTCCGGGACCGCTCCCGTGCGTCGCGTTCAGGACGACGCGGCGTCCGGCGGGTCGACCCAGCCGATCGCACCGTCGCTGCGCCGATATACGACGTTGATGCGGCCCGTGCCAGCGTGAACGAACACGAGCACGGGGGCCCCCGTGAGGTCGAGGGCGGTCACCGCCTCGCTCACCGAGTGGCGCTGGAGGGTCTTCGTGCTCTCGGCGACGACCGGCGGATGGGCGGCCCCGTCCATCTCCTCGTGGGTCTCGTCCTCGGCGTCCTCCTCGGGCGCGGCGAAGACCGCGTAGGCCGCCTCGACGGTGGCGCCGTTGTGCTCGGCGGCGCCGTGGTCCTTGAGCTTGTGCTTGTAGCGGCGCAGGCGCTTCTCCAGCCGGTCCGCGGTCTGCTCGAAGCTCGCCCGGGCATCGTGCGCCGCCGAGGAGGCCTCGATCGTGAGGCCGGAGACGAGGTGCAGGATGCAGTCGGTGCGGAACGCGGCCCCGTCGCGGCGCAGGGTGACGTGGCCCGAGCAGGTGCCGCTCATGTGGCTGTCGAGGTATTTCGAGAGGGTGGCGGCCATTCGCTCTTCGACCCGCCCGCGCAGGGCTTCGCCGAGGTCCAGGCCATGGCCTGTGACGCGCAATGACCCCATGATTCCTCCGGTTTGATTTGTCCCGATGGGCGAGAGTTAAGGAGCGGTCCCCGCAGAAGTCAACGCGAGTTCCTTCGCCGGCTCGCCGAGCTGCCTCTCAACGCCGATTGGCGCCCGAAGGTCAACGGCCCGCATGGGCGAAATGATCCCGGCGGCGCTCGATCGAGGAGGGAATCCGCAGGGATTCCCGGTACTTCGCCACGGTGCGCCGGGCAATGTCGATGCCCTCGCCGCGCAGGCGCTGCACGAGGGCGTCGTCCGACAGGACGTCGCTCGGGGTCTCGCCGTCGACGAGCTGCTTGATGCGATGGCGCACGGCCTCCGAGGAATGGGCCGCCGCCCCCGCCGCGCCCGGGATCGCGGCCGTGAAGAAGTACTTCATCTCGAGCGTGCCGCGGCTCGTGCCGATCGACTTGTTGGAGGTGACCCGCGAGACGGTGGATTCGTGCATGCCGATCGCCTCGGCCACGGTCTTCAGGTTGAGGGGCCGCAGGTGCGTCACCCCGTGCACGAAGAAGCCGTCCTGCTGGCGCACGATCTCGGAGGCGACCTTCAGGATGGTGCGGGCGCGCTGCTCCAGGCTGCGGGTGAGCCAGTTGGCGGTCTGCAGGCAATCCGACAGGAAGGCCTTGTCGGTCTCCGCGGCGGCCCCGCGCGAGACGCGGGCATAGTAGCTCTGGTTGACGAGGACGCGCGGGAGCGCCTCGGCGTTGAGCTCCACCAGCCAGGCGCCGTCGGGACCTGAGCGCACGAACACGTCGGGGATCAGCACCTCGACGGCGCTGGCGCCGAAGGCCCGGCCGGGCTTCGGGTCGAGGCGGCGCAGCTCCGCCAGCATCTCGACGAGATCCTCGTCGTCGACGCCGCAGAGGCGGCGCAGGGCCCCGAAATCGCGCTTGGCCACGAGGTCGAGGCGGGAGATCAGAGCCTGCATGGCCGGGTCGAACCGGTCCTTCTCGCGCAGCTGCAGGGCGAGGCACTCCGCGAGGTCGCGGGCGGCGACCCCCGGCGGGTCGAAGCCCTGCACGAGCCCGAGCACCCGCGCCACGGCGTCGAGGCTGGTGCCGAGGCGCTCGGCCACGCCGTCGATCGGCTCGCGCATGTAGCCGGCCTCGTCGACCGCATCGATCAGGAAGCCGCCGATCAGGCGCTCGGCGGGATCGCGGGTGGCGAGGTCGAGCTGGGCGGCGAGGTGCTCGCGCAGCGAGATCTCGGCCGTCAGCGTCGCCTCGAAATCCGGCGCCTCGGCATCGAAGCTGCCGCCCGTGTTGCCGTAGGGAGCGGGCGTGAGCGAGAGCATGTCGCCGGCCGAGGCCTCACGGGCCGGGGTCGGATTCTCGTCGGGGAAGACGTTGTCGAGGCGTGTGTCGATATCGCCCTCGATCTCGCTGCGGCTCGGGCTGATGTCGCTCACGAGCCAGGGCTCGGCCTCGCCCGCCTCGCCGTCGAACCCATCGGCGCCCTCGGAGCGCGGCTCGGCCGCCTCCTGGACCTCGCCCGCCTCGCTCTCGACGCGTTCGAGCAGCGGGTTGCGCTCCAGTTCCGCGTCCACGTAGGCCGCGAGGTCGAGCTGGGAGAGCTGGAGGAGCTTGATCGCCTGCAGGAGCTGCGGCGTCATCACCAGGGCCTGGCCCTGGCGCATCTCCAGCCGTTGCAGCAAACTCATCGCGGCGCCCCGATTCTGCGAGAGGTCGAGGCCGCGCCCAGCGGTGAGCGGTCTCGGCACATTTCTTGCTTCCTCTCTTGATCTCAGTCGTAGACCGATTGCGCGGGCGCGTCAAAGCGTGTTCGCGGGCGCGTCCCGATTGCGCACGATCGTGGCGCGAAGCGCACAGATGCGGCGCCCGGATCGTGCGCGACGGCCGCTAAGGTTTGCTGAAGGTGGCCTCCCTGGCCGGCGCACGCTCGCGTGATTGGCCCCTCGCGGCGGCGTGCCCGATCGCGTCACGGGTCGCGGGACGTTTTCGCGGAGCCGGACGCTGCGTCGTCGTCCCGCGCCCGAGAGCATTTTCCGTGATTTCCGGATCACGGAAAATGCTCCAGATCATTGATCTGGCGCGCTTTCTGATCGCCGAACCGGCAACCACTTCGGCGGAAAGCGCGCTAGAGGCGGAAATCCTCGCCGAGGTAGAGGCGGCGCGCGTCCGGGTTCGCCACGATCTCCTCGGGCGTGCCCTCGGTGAGGATGCGGCCCGAATGGGCGATGTAGGCGCGGTCGATCAGCCCCAGCGTCTCGCGGACGTTGTGGTCGGTGATCAGCACGCCGATGCCGCGCTGCTTGAGGTGCTTGACGAGGTCCTGGATGTCGCCGACCGCGATCGGGTCGATGCCCGCGAAGGGCTCGTCGAGCAGCATGAAGCTCGGCGAGGAGGCGAGCGCCCGCGCGATCTCGCAGCGCCGCCGCTCGCCGCCCGAGAGGGCGATCGACGGCGACCGGCGCAGGCGCGTGATGTCGAACTCCTCGAGCAGCGCGTCGAGCTTGCGCTCGCGCTCGCGCCTGTCGGGCTCGGCCACTTCCAGCACGGCCCGGATGTTGTCCTCGACCGTCAGGCCCCGGAAGATCGAGGCCTCCTGCGGCAGGTAGCCGATGCCGAGCCGCGCGCGCTGGTACATGGGCAGGTGCGTGATCGGCAGCCCGTCGAGGCTGATATGCCCCCGGTCGGCCGCGACGAGGCCGGTGATCATGTAGAAGATCGTGGTCTTGCCCGCGCCGTTCGGCCCGAGCAGCCCCACCGCCTCGCCGTTATGCACGGTGAGCCCCGCCTCGTGCACCACGGTGCGGGCGCCGTAGCTCTTGCGCAGGCCCCGCACGCTGAGGATGCCGGGCCCGCCGCCCGCGTCGACCGCCTCCGCGACCTCGGCCTCGCGCTGCCGCGCCCGGCCGAACAGGCGGCCGAGGAGCGAGGAGCCGCGCGTGCGGGCGCTCGCCCCCGCGGCCGATCTGTCCCGGACGACGGGGCCGGAGGAGCGCGGAGGCCGGGGCGGCGCCTGCAGAGGCAGGGCTGAGGTGCTCAAGGGGGCGCCGGTCAGTTGGCCTGGGCCCGGGGCTTGCCCGGGGAGCCCTCGGCGGCGGGTCGGTCCTCGGCCGGCCTCGGCGGCGCCTTGGCGGCGGCCGCCGGCTGCGGGCAGCCCTTGGAGCCGCCCTTGGCGTCGGCTTTCTCGCCCGGCACGAACAGGGCCGAGACGCGCCCGCCCGCCACCGGATCCATATTCGCCCGGCCGGTGCCCATGTCGTAGACGAGGCGCGAGCCGCGGGTGACGTTCTGGCACTGGCTCAGCACGACGTTGCCGGTGAGCACGATGCGCTTGGCGGCCTGATCGAAGACGGCGTTGTCGCCGGTGGCGACCTGATCCTTCTGCACCACCGTGACGGGGCCGGCGCACTCGACCTTCTGGATGCCGTTCTCGCCCAAGGCGGCCTTATCGGCGGGCTTATCGGTTGTTTTGTCGGCGGCCTTCTCGTCCGCCGCGCCCTCGCGGGCCTCCTTCGCGCCGTCCCTGCCGCGCTTGTAGTGCACGGTCATGCTGGAGCAGCGGATGGTGCTGTCGCCCTGGACCGCCACGACGTTGCCGGCGAAGATCGCCTTGTTCTCGCGGTCGAACACGTCGAGGCGGTCGGCGTCGATCTTGATCGGCTCCTTGCCGCCGCCGCCGAGCGCGCCGAGGGGCGAGGCCGGCTCCTTCCTGGCCGCTTCCTTGGGCACCTCTTTGGGCACCTCTTTGGCCGCCGGCACGGCCGGCTTCTGCGCGAGGGCGGGGGCCGCGGCGAGGAGCGACAGGCCGGCCGCGAGGGCGGCTGAACGGGCGAGAGCCCTCATTCTCATGGCCCTCATGGCTTCCATGGCCCTCATGGCCGGCCGTCCGCCGGTTCGGCAGCCGAGGTCACGAGGCGGACGGATTGCGCCGCCTCGCTCGTCGATGCCTTCGCGCCCTTGTCCTCGCCGTGGAAGACCGTGCGGACGTTGCCGATGAAGGAGATCACCCGGCCGTTGTCGACGACGTCGAGGCTGTCGGCCACCACCGAGCCGCTCGGCACCGTCACGGTGACGGATTCGCGGGACGTCACGGTGCCGGCCTTGAAGTCGATCGCGGCCGAGGTGAGGCGCGCCTCCTCGCCCTTGTCGGTCCAGAGGCGGATGTCGCGATCGAGGTTGAGCGATTCGCGGGACGAGTCGAACAGGCCGGCGGCGGCCTCGATCCGGGCGATGCCGCCCTTGTCGTCGGTGGCGATGTGGCCCCTCATGGATTCGAGTTCGATCAGGCTCGGCTTGCGCACGTCCTGGAGGGCGGCCGAGGCCGTCACCTCGTAGCCGCGGTCGTTCTTGCGGAAGCCCGACAGGCGCGGATTCTCCATCCGGACCTTGGTGCCCGACAGGCTGACCGGACCGATGGCGACGCTCGGCGCCAGGGTTCCGAACGGGTTGAACAGCGTCGCGGCGGCGAGGCAGACGGCAGCGCCCCCGGCCACGAGCGGGATGATGCGGCGCAGGGTGCGCACCTGCGTGCTGTGAGAGCGCGCGCGGGCATGCGCCCGCGTCCGGCGCGCCTCCGCACCCGCGGAGCCCCGCGTCTCGCCCTTCGTCTCGACGGCGTCGACCACCTGCATGACAATCCTGAGAGACACCGGCGCCTCCCCCGTCGCGCCGCCGGTCCGCGACCCCGCGGGGCGTCCCCTTGGAGCGTCCCCGTCGGGCCGGCGGCTGCCGGATGCGCTTGCCCGGTGGCGAAGTTATGGCCTGAGCGTTTCTGAATGTTCAACCAGGCCGGAACGTCGACGATTGCCGACGGGCCGTTTTCGCGTGGGCGACGTGCGGGGCCACACGCCCGGAGGGGACCGCCGGGACGCCGATCCGGCCGGTCCAGGATGCGAAGGAGCCGCCCGCTCTAGCTGTGGGCGAAGATGTCGACCTCCGGCCAGCCCGCGAGGTCGAGCCGGGCGCGGGTCGGCAGGAAGTCGAAGCAGCTCTGCGCGAGACCGGTGCGGCCTTCGCGGGCGAGCATCGCGTCGAGGCGGGCGCGGGCCGCGTGCAGGTGCAGCACGTCGGAGGCCGCGTACTCGACCTGGGCCTGGCTCAGCGCCTCGGCGCCCCAGTCGGAGGATTGCTGCTGCTTCGAGAGATCGACGCCGACGAGCTCGCGGACCACGTCCTTGAGCCCGTGGCGGTCGGTGTAGGTGCGGGCGAGCTTCGAGGCGATCTTGGTGCAGTAGACCGGCGCCGGCATCACGCCGAGATTGTGGAGGAGCACCGCGAGGTCGAAGCGGGCGAAGTGGAAGATCTTGAGCACGCCCGGATCGGCCAGCACCCGCTTCAGGGTCTCGGGCGGGGGAGCGTCGGGATGGATCTGCACCACGTCGGCGCCGCCGTCCCCGCGCGAGATCTGCACGACGCAGAGCCGGTCCCGCAGCGGGTTGAGTCCGAGCGTCTCGGTGTCGATGGCGATGGCCGGCCCGGCCTCGTAATCGGCGGGCAGGTCGCCGCGATGGACGCGGATGGTGGGCTGGGCGGGCATCGGCGGGGTCGGGGGCAGTCGGGGACGGTGTCCCGCCGCCTAGCACCGGGGCCGGGTCGCGACAAGCACGCGGGCCGGATGACCGGTCTCGTCCCGGGCACGCTTGCACGCCGGTCGCGACGCGCTCGCCTGCCCGAGATTGCCCCCGAGATCGCCCCTGCCTCTGCCGAGCCGGCCCCCTCGGACCGGGCAGCCCGGTCCGAGGGGAGGCGTTGAGGGAGAGGCGCCCTACTTCTGCTTTGCGATGACCTTGTCCTTGATCCCGTCGTAGACGTTCTGCGGGATGATCTTCTTGGAGACGAGCTCGTCCTTGCCCTTGTAGGGGCGGCCCTTGATGATGGCGCCCGAGCGGGCGGCGCCGATGCCGGGGAGCGCGTCGAGTTCCTCGGCGCTGGCGCTGTTGAGGTCGACCAGCGCGCCCTTGGCGGCGTTCGGCGGACCGGCCACCGGCGCGGTCGGCTTGGCGGGAGCCGCCGGGGAGGCGGGCGCCGTCGCGTTCGGCTTCGCCGGCGTGGCGGGGCTCGGCGTCTGGGCCAGAGCGGGCGCGGCCGCGAGGCAGGTCAGGACGGCGAGGGTGCGCAGCAGGGATGACGTCATGGGGATCTCCCGGAGCCGTGCGGGCCTGAGCGGCCGCATCGACAGGCAGGATCTAGGGCCAGCGAGTTGAACCCCGGCTTAACGGTGCGGCCAAAGCGCGCGCGGGCTGATCGCGCCGGATTGCGGCGGCCGCCGGTTCGTGCCAGGGCCGCGCCGGGGGCTCTAGCCAGACGGGGGGCGTGCCGCTATAAGCGCGCCCTCGAATCTCCGTTTGAACACGGTGTGCGAGGCGGTCCTCCGAAAGTGGGGGAGCGCCGGAGCGCGCCTTTGCCAGTTTAGCAGGATCCCCGCCATGGCCGTTCCGAAGCGAAAGACCTCCCCCTCGCGGCGCGGCATGCGCCGGTCCGCCGACGCCCTCAAGGCCCCGACCTACGTCGAGGACAAGGATTCGGGCGAGCTGCGCCGTCCGCACCACATCGACCTGAAGACCGGCATGTACCGCGGCCGTCAGGTCCTCAAGGTGAAGTCGGCCGAGGCCTGAGCCTCATCGCGCGCGAGGCCCGGGCTTCGTGCCGCAACGGGCGCGCCGCGATCAGGCGCGCCGCCGCGCCGCCTCGGCGTAGAGGGCGACGGCCGAGCGCGTCCGCTCGCCCCGGGAGGGGCGCAGGCGCGGGTCGGCGCTGACGATCAGCTGAGCCACGAATCCCGCGAGCGGGCCCCGGACCGGCGAGACGGTGCCGGACCGCGACGTGCCCTGCCTGTCGGGCAGGGCGACGAGCGCGCGCTCCCGCGTGCCGGGCCGCGACGCCTGCGCGCCCACCTGCCCCGTTTCCGGATCGTCCGTCCCAGCCCGAGCCATCGCCCTCACCATCCGTGCCGCCACGGCGTGAACGCTGCAAGCTGGAGGCCGGCGTTAACGGTTCGTCAACTCTTGGCCCGAAAACCTTGGCTCGACGACCTGGCCCGGAAGGCGCCGATGCGCCCGGGGCCTATTTCTTGGCGAGCGCCTCGAGGCGCTGCTGCATCTCGGCCATCTGGCGCTTGAGGTCGTCGAGGTCGCTGCCGGCCGCCGGGATGGGCGGCGAGGCCGGCCCGCCCGGCGGCTGCGCGGGAGGCCCGAAATTCGTGAACATCTTCATGGCGTCGCCGAAGAAGTTCATGTTGGCCCGCACCTGCTCCTCGAGGGCGTGCTGGAAGGCCGAGGGGCCGAAGCTCTGGGCCAGCTTCTCGCGCAGCCCGTCCTGATCCCGCGCGAAATTTGCCATCGAGAATTCGAGGAAGCTCGGCACCATCGTGCGCATGCTGTCGCCGTAGAAGCGGATCAGCTGGCGCAGGAAGGCCACGGGCAGGAGGTTGTCGTCGCCGGCCTTGTTCTCCTGCTCGAAGATGATCTGCGTGAGCACCGAGCGGGTGATGTCGTCGCCCGAGCGGGCATCGTAGACCACGAAGTCCTCGCCGTTCTGCACCATGGTCGCGAGGTCTTCCAAGGTCACATAGGTCGAGGTGCCGGTGTGATAGAGGCGCCGGTTGGCGTATTTCTTGATGACGGTCTGATGTGCCTTGCCGTTTTCCGCCATCTGTGCGGCCTCTCCCGACCCGAGCGTACCGGCGCAAACCCTGGGGCAGCACCCGGAAACCGCACCGGGGCCGCTCCCGCGCCTGCGGCCGACCTTAAGACTTTCCCCTGCCGACGAAAACAGCAATCTGCCCCCCGTCCCCGCAGAATAATGCCGCTGGCCCGGACGCCTCGTGTATCCAATCCTGCCCGTACGTCACGCACCTTCCAAGTGCCTGCTTGACTTCACCAAGCCCAAGGCTTTCATCCCCTGAACGGCATCAGAGCGCGCATCAGCCCAAGCAGCGCCGGCCGCGAGAGGAGAACGTCAGATGGCAGGCAGCGAAGAGATCGTGATCGTCGGTGCGGCGCGCACCCCGGTCGGCTCCTTCGGAGGCGCGTTCGGCAGCATGCCGGCGCACGAACTCGGCAAGATCGCGATCAAGGCGGCGCTGGAGCGTGCCGGCGTCTCGCCCGACGACGTGGACGAGGTGATCTTCGGGCAGGTTCTCACCGCGGGCGCGGGCCAGAACCCGGCCCGCCAGGCGGCGATCGCGGCCGGCATCCCCGAGAAGGCCACCGCCTGGGGTCTCAACCAGGTCTGCGGCTCGGGGCTGCGCACCGTCGCGATCGGCATGCAGCAGATCGCCAACGGCGACGCCAAGGTCATCGTGGCGGGCGGCCAGGAATCCATGTCGCTCAGCCCCCACGCCCAGTACCTGCGCGGCGGCCAGAAGATGGGCGACGTCAAGCTCGTCGACACCATGATCAAGGAC
Organism: Methylobacterium nigriterrae; assembly: GCF_037106235.1. Taxonomy (NCBI): domain Bacteria; kingdom Pseudomonadati; phylum Pseudomonadota; class Alphaproteobacteria; order Hyphomicrobiales; family Methylobacteriaceae; genus Methylobacterium; species Methylobacterium nigriterrae. The sequence goes on from NZ_JBAWTG010000031.1 coordinate 30,410, forward strand.
GGGCTCTGGGACGCCTTCAACGGCTACCACATGGGCACCACCGCCGAGAACGTGGCCCAGGCCTTCCAGCTCACCCGCGAGCAGCAGGACGCCTTCGCCACCCGCTCGCAGAACAAGGCCGAGGCCGCCCGCCGCGAGGGCCGCTTCAAGGAGGAGATCGTCCCCGTGACGGTGCCGGGCCGCAAGGGCGACACGATCGTCGACGCCGACGAGTACATCCGCGACGGCGCCACCGTCGAGGCGATGGCCAAGCTCAAGCCCGCCTTCTCGAAGGACGGCACCGTGACGGCCGCGAACGCCTCCGGCCTCAACGACGGCGCCGCCGCGATCGTGCTGATGTCCGCCTCCGAGGCCGAGCGCCGCGGCCTCAAGCCGCTCGCGAAGATCGTCTCCTGGGCGACCGCGGGCGTCGACCCGAAGATCATGGGCACGGGCCCGATCCCGGCCTCCCGCAAGGCCCTCGACAAGGCCGGCTGGAAGCCCTCCGACCTCGACCTGATCGAGGCGAACGAGGCCTTCGCGGCCCAGGCGCTCGCGGTCAACAAGGACATGGGCTGGGACGACGAGAAGGTGAACGTCAACGGCGGCGCCATCGCCATCGGCCACCCGATCGGGGCGTCCGGCGCCCGCGTCCTCGTCACGCTGCTGCACGAGCTGAAGCGGCGCGACGCCAAGAAGGGGCTCGCCACCCTCTGCATCGGCGGCGGCATGGGCGTCGCCATGTGCGTCGAGCGGCCCTGATGTGCGTCGAGCGGCCCTGATGGGCGTCGAGCGGCCCTGAGGCCCGACGGCGGCGCCCTCAATCCGGTTTGAGGGCGCCCCAAATTCAAATGCCGTGCGGACGCCCCCGGCGGGTGGCAGGATGAATCATCCGGCCCGCCGGACCGGCACCCGCACCACGTCGTCGATTCCCAAAGAAAATCGGAGGAAACCATGGCTCAGGAACGCGTCGCCCTCGTCACGGGCGGGACGCGCGGCATCGGCGCCGCCATCTCGAAGGGTCTCAAGGCCAAGGGCTACAAGGTGGCCGCCAATTACGGCGGCAACGACGAGGCGGCCAACGCCTTCAAGGCCGAGACCGGCATCCCGGTCTTCAAGTTCGACGTCGGCGACATGGCCTCCTGCGAGGAGGGCATCAGGAAGATCGAGGCGGAAGTCGGCCCGATCGACATCCTGGTCAACAACGCCGGCATCACCCGCGACGGCGCCTTCCACAAGATGACCTTCGACAAGTGGCAGGCGGTGATCCGCACCAACCTCGACTCGATGTTCACCTGCACGAGGCCCCTCATCGAGGGCATGCGCAGCCGCGGCTTCGGGCGCATCATCCTGATCTCGTCGATCAACGGCCAGAAGGGCCAGGCCGGCCAGACCAACTACTCGGCCGCCAAGGCTGGCGTGATCGGCTTCGCCAAGGCGCTGGCGCAGGAGAGCGCCTCGAAGGGCGTCACCGTCAACGTGATCGCGCCGGGCTACATCGCCACCGAGATGGTGATGGCGGTGGCCGAGGACATCCGCAACAAGATCATCGCGACGATCCCCACCGGCCGCCTCGGCGAGGCCGAGGAGATCGCGCGCGCGGTCGAGTACCTCGCGGCCGACGATTCCGGCTTCATCACGGGCTCGACGCTGACCATCAACGGCGGCCAGTACTTCACCTGATCGCGTTCCCGCGAGGCGGCGCCCGCCGCCTCGCCTCCGCTCCGTCGCCATGATAGCCGCGGGGCCATGACGTTTCCCGCAGCGACGGCCTCCCCGACCGCGACCCTCGTCGGCTCCGGCGCGATCCTGCTCTGGTCGCTGCTCGCCCTGTTCACGGCGGCGTCGGGCGCCGTGCCGCCCTTCCAGCTCGCCGCCATGACGTTCGCGCTCGGCGGCCTCGTCGGATGCGCCACCTGGATCCTGCGGCCGAAGGGGGTCCGGGCGCTCGCCCAGCCCTGGCGGGTCTGGGCCCTCGGGATCGGCGGCCTGTTCGGCTATCACGCCCTCTACTTCGCGGCCCTGCGGCTCGCCCCGCCGGCGGAGGCCGGGCTCCTCAACTACCTCTGGCCGCTCCTGATCGTGCTGCTCTCGGCGCGGCTGCCGGGCGAGGGCGGCCTGCGCCCGGGCCATCTCACCGGCGCGCTCCTCGGCCTCTCGGGCGTCGCCGCGCTGTTCCTCGGCCGGGGCGATCTCCGCTTCGAGGCGGCCGCGCTGCCCGGCTACGCGGCCTCGCTCGCGGCGGCCTTCGTGTGGGCGGCCTACTCGGTGCTCTCGCGGCGCGTCGGCGCCGTGCCGACCGACGCCGTGGCGGGCTTCTGCCTCGGCACCGCGGCCCTGAGCCTCGCCTGCCACCTCGCGCTGGAGCGCACGGTCTGGCCGCAGGGGGCCGCCGAATGGGCGGCGGTCGCAGCGCTCGGCCTCGGTCCGGTCGGGGCGGCCTTCTACCTCTGGGACGTCGGCGTGAAGCGGGGCGACATCCGGCTCCTCGGCATCGCGTCCTACGCCGCGCCCGTGCTCTCGACGCTGATCCTCGTCGCGGCGGGCTACGCCGCCGCGACGCCCGCCCTCGGCCTCGCCTGCGCGCTGATCGTCCTCGGCGCGCTCGTCGCGGCGCGGGCCGGCCAGCGCCGGGCGCTCTGAGCCAAGTTCAGCCCCGCGGCGTCGGGCGCCAGTCCGGCGGGGCCATCTCGAAGCCCTCGAACCGGAAGGCCGGCGAGACCGTGCAGCTCACGAGCGTCCAGGCCCCGAGGCTGGTGGCGGTCTGCCAGTGGCCGGCCGGCACCACGATCTGCGGGTGCTGGCCGCGCGCGAGGTCCGGCCCGAGATGGCGCGCCGCGGCGTCGTGCCCGTTCGGGCTCACCGTGAGCACGAGGGGCGCGCCGGAGTGCCAGAACCAGATCTCGCTGGCATCGACCCGGTGCCAGGCCGAGACCTCGCCGACATCGAGCAGGTAGTAGATCGCGCTGCCGACCGAGCGGCCCCCGGCCTCGCGCGGATCCCGGAAGGTCTCGCGGTAGTGGCCCCCTTCCGGATGCGGCGCGAGCCCGAGCGCGGCGATCACCTGCGCGGCCTTCATCGAACCCTGCATCGAACCCTGCATCCTGGCCCTCTCCCTCGAAACGGCCCGGCGCTACTCGGCGATCGCGCCCTGCGGCAGGTTGAAGCCCGGCGGCGCCTTCTGGGCGTCGGATTTGGGCGCCGCAGCCCTGCGGGCCGGCTTGGATGCGGGCTTCGCTGCCTCGGCCGTCGTCCCACCCTCCGGCTCGGTCGCCCCGGCGGGCTTCTCCCGGGCATCCTTGGCCTCCTTGGCCTTGGTCTTATTGTCCTTCTGGGCCTTGGCGTCCTTGCCCTTCCCGTCCTTCGCCTTCGCCTCGGGGGGCGGCGCCTTCACGGGCGGCGCCTCGGCGCAGTCGCGGAAATCGAGGCGGGTCAGGACCTCCCCGGCCTCCGACACGATGGCGATGGGGTCCGGCAGGGCCGGCAGCGCGGCGTCCCAGCGGATCGGCGCCCCGAGCTGCGCCTCGAGGGCGCCGGGCGCCCCGCCGCGGCGCAGGGCCTTCAGGTCCGGCCCGTAGGCGGTGGCGGCCTTGCCGGCGATGGTCACCTGCAGCACCTGCGTCACCTCGGGCGTGAGCGGCCGCAGCGGGTTCTCGAGTTCCGACCGGCCCTTGCGGGTCACGAACACGACGAAGCCCTTGGCGCCCTCGTAGCGCGCGGCCTTCGCCCCGCAGGCGCTCGCCGCCAGCGCGGCGTCGAGGGCGGGGGGCGGGACGGGAACGGGCGGCGGGGACGGCTTCGCGACCGGAGCTTCCGGCGCCTCGACGCGGGCCTCGGGAACCGGAGCGGGCGGCGGGCCCGGCTGCTGCAGCGTGGCGAGCGTCAGCGCGGCGAGGCCGCCGGCCGTGAGGACGAGGCCGGCCGCGAGGCCGATGCCGACGGATCGCGTGGTCGACCTCATCGCGACGCGTCCGGGCGCCCGCCCGGCCCCCTGCCCTCCGGGCGCGGCTCGAGCGGCTCGAGATCGAGGATCGGCGCCGTGCGGTCGATCGGGCTCTCCGGCCTGCCCAGCGAGCCGATCAGCATGTCGGTGTCGTCGTCGTCGAGATCGTGCGGCATCCGCATCGGCGGGCGACGGGCGCGCCGCGTCATCGAGACGGCCATGACGCCGACGGCCGCGCAGGCCACGACGGCCGCAAGGATCAGGAGGGTTTCCATGCCCGACCAGCGTTACCCCATGGCGGGCGCGGTTGCATCCCGCATCCGCTCCCGGGGGCGCTCGGTCCCGTTCGCCCGATTTGCGCGCCGGATGCGGAACGGTCCTTGCGTCGAGGCGCCCGGCCGTCGAGAAGACGGGCGAGCCGGCCGGGCGCGGATCTCCGAGCCGCCGGCCGGCCCGACCCGTCGTCCATCTCGACGCGCGAGCCCCCATGCCCGAAGGCCGATCGATGCGAACGGACCATCAGAGCCGCACCCCGGAGGAGCTGGAACGGCATCTTCTCGGCCTGATCGAGGATTCGCGGGAGCAGGCGCGGGAGGACCCGTTCCGCAATCCCGTGCTCGCGGTGACGCTCGCGATCACCCGCCGGTTCGACCGGGGCGAGATCGGCGAGGCCGACCTCGACGCGCTGTTCGTGCGCCTGCGCGAGCAGGCGCTCGCCGAGCGCGCCGAGCGCCTGCGCGGCTATGTCGGGCTCGACGGCGAATCCGGCTTCGACGCGGACACCGCCATGCCGGCCCGGATCGTCGCGGCGATCCCGAAGGGCAGCGGCGATTTCGAGGCGTTGCGCGACCGCGTCGGCCGCACCGCCTTCGCGGTGGTGTTCACTGCCCATCCCACCTTCGGCATGCCGAAGGCCATCGCGGCCCTGCTCGCCCAGGCGGCGAGCGCGCCGGAGGCGGGTGCGCGCGCGCCCCTGATCGCGAAGGCGGCGGCGCTCTCGACGCGGCCCGACCCGCTGATCACCCTCGACGACGAGTTCGATCAGGCCTGCATCGCGGCCAATCACGGCCGCAACGCGCTCGACGCCTTCAACGGCGCGCTCCTCGACGCCGCCCGCGAGCGCTGGCCGGACCGCTGGACCGAGCTGGTGCCGAAGCCCTTCGCCATCGCCTCCTGGGTCGGCTGCGACACCGACGGGCGCACCGATATCGGCTGGTGGGACACGTTGCGCTACCGGCTCGAATCGAAGCGGATGCAGCTCGAGCGGGTGGTGCGCCACCTGCCCGCCATACCCGCCACCCAGGTGGTGCGCGACCTCACCGAGGGCGCGCTCAGCGCCGTCAACCGGCAGCTCGCGGTGGCGCCCCGCCTCGGCACCAAGCCCTCGCTCGAGGCGACGCACCGCTTCGCCCTCGCCCTCATCATCGAGCGCGAGCGGGCCCAGACCGACGCGGGCGCGATCCTGGCAGGGCTCGCGGGCGCCCTCACGGCGGCCGCGGACGAGGCCGACAAGCGCACTATCGCGGTGCTGCGCTCGGGCATCGCCACCCACGGCCTCTCGAACGCGCTGCCGCATTTCCGGCTCAACGCCAGCCAGATCCACAATGCCGTGCGCCGCGTGATCGACCTCGACGGCGAGCCGACCGACGCCGCGCGGCGCCGCTCGCACCTCTCGACGATCCACGCGCTCCTCAACGACGTGACCCCGGTCGCCGTCGATTTCGGGGCGCTCGCCGCCGAGCGGGCCTCGGCCGCGCGGCTGATGATGACGATCACCCAGATCCTCAAGCACGTGGACGGCACCCATCCGGTGCGCTTCCTGATCGCCGAGACGGAGACGGGCTACACGCTGCTCGCCGCCCTCTGGCTCGCCCGCCATTACGGGATCAGCGACAAGGTCGAGATCACGCCGCTCTTCGAGACGGCCTCGGCGCTGGAGCAGGGCATCCGGGTGCTCGACGACGCGCTGCGCAACCCGCACTGGCGGCAGTACCTCAAGCGCCTCGGCCGGCTCGCCGTGCAGTTCGGCTACTCGGATTCGGGCCGCTACGTCGGGCAGCTCGCCGCCACCTTCTGGATCGAGCGGCTGCGGCTGCGGCTGACCGAGCTCCTCGTCCAGAACGACCTCGCGGGGGTCGAGCTCGTGATCTTCGACACGCACGGCGAGTCGATCGGCCGCGGCGCCCACCCGACATCGCTGCGCGACCGCCTCGCCTATCTCGCCCCCGAGGATTCGCGCCGCCGCAACCGCGGAGCCGGCATCCCGGTGCGCCTCGAATCGAGCTTCCAGGGCACGGACGGCTACCTCCTGTTCGGCACCCTGCCGCTCGCGACGGCGAGCGTCGCGCGCATCGCCGAGCACGTCTTCGCGCTCGACGTGGCGGAGGACGACGCCTTCGCGGGCTACGCCCTGTCGGCGGCCCATGACGGCGCCGACCCGGGTCCCGACGAGGCGAACGACCCGATCTACGCCGAGACCGACTTCGCCACCGAGTTCTTCGCCGTTGTGCGCCAGGACATGGAGGCGCTCGTCGACGATCCGGGCTACGCGGCGCTGCTCGGCACCTTCGGCCCGAGCCTGATCGACCGCACGGGCTCGCGCCCGGTGGCCCGCCAGTCGGATTCGGGCGGCCCCGCCATGATCACCCATCCGCGCCAGATGCGGGCGATCCCCAACAACGCGATCCTGCACCAGCTCGGCTACCTCGCGAACTCGCTGCACGGGGTGGGCCGGGCGGCGGCGCGCGCGCCGGACCTGTTCCGCGACCTGCGCCGCGACTCGATGCGCTTCTCCCGCGCCTTCCGCCTCGTGCAGCACGCCGCCCAGGTCAGCGACCTCGACGTGCTGCGCGCCTACATCGACACGCTCGACCCGGCCGTGTGGCTGGAGCGGGCGCGGCGCACCCAGAAGGACGGGCGCCGGGACGAGCTCGTCGTCATCGCGGGCGCGCTCGAGGGCCTCAGCCTCGCGCCCTCGCTGCGCCGCCTGTTCGGGCGCCTCACCTGCGACTGGCTGAACCTGCAGCAGGCGGCGCCGGATCTGCGCAAGATGTCGGTGCGCCTCACCTTGCTCCACGCGATCCGCCTCGCGCTGATCCACCGGATCTGGTTCCTGGCCGTCCACATCCCGGGCTTCCGCCCGCAGGCGGGCGTCAGCCGCGAGCAGCTCCTGGAGCGCTTCCTGCGCCTCGACATCGACGGCTGCCTCGCGCTCCTCGACGAGATCTTCCCGATCACGCCGGATCCGACGCTGGGCCTCAATTTCGGCGAGCCCGCCGGCCCGCGCGACGTCGGCACCTACGAGACCGAGCATACCGGCCTGTTCCAGCCGATCGGACGCATGTTCCTGCAGGTGCGCGAAGTCTCGGGCATGATCCAGCACGAGGTCGGCGCGTTCGGCTGAGGAGGGTCCCGGAGCCGCTGCGATCAAGCGGCGGCGGTCTCACACCGGCGCCACCGTCAGCACCGTGCCGGCGATGCCCGTCACCCGCACCCGGGTGCCGGCGGGCGCGTCCGGGCCGCGGACGCGCCAGAGGGTGTCGTCGAGGCGCAGCCGCCCCTCCCCGCCCGCGATCGGCTCGGCGAGCACGCATTCGCGCCCGATCAGGCCGCGATCCGGCCGGTTCAGGCCGGAGGCCGGCCGCCTCAGGAGCCGGCTCGCCACCGCGACGCTCGCCACCGCGAGGCCCGCGAAGACGAGGAGCTGCGCCTGCCAGGGCAGCGGCAGGCCGGCGCTCAAGGCACCCGTCAGCAGCGCCGCGAGCCCGAGCCAGACCAGGAAGACGCCGGGCGCCAGCAGCTCGAGCCCCATCAGGGCGAGCCCGGCGAGCACCCAGATCCAGGCCGGCCCGATCTCGGCCGCGAGCCCGCTCAGCACGGCCTCACGCCTTCGGAGCCGGGCCGACGCCCGGCGGCAGGCCCGAGCGCGGCCGCGCCGGGGCGGCGCCCTCCCCGAACACGGAGCGCGTGATCTCGGCGATGCCCCCGAGGGTGCCGGCGAGCGCCGCCGCCTCGATCGGTACCACCACGACCCGCTGGTTCGGCGCCGTGGCGAGCGCGCGCAGGGCCTCGACGTACTTCTCGGCCACGAGGAAGTTCGCCGCGGCGAGGTCGCCCTTGGCGATGGCCTCGCTCACCATCGCGGTCGCCCGGGCCTCGGCCTCGGCGCCCCGCTCCCGGGCCTCGGCATCGCGGAAGGCCGCCTCGCGCCGCCCCTCGGCCTCGAGGATCGCCGATTGCTTGCGCCCCTCCGCGCGCAGGATCTCGGCCTGGCGCTGGCCCTCCGCCTCCAGCACCGAGGCGCGCTTCTCGCGCTCGGCCTTCATCTGGCGGGCCATGGCGCCCGCGAGGTCGGCGGGCGGCACGATGTCCTTGATCTCGATGCGGGTCATCTTCACGCCCCAGGGCGCGGCCGCGGCATCCATCACCCGGAGGAGCCGCTCGTTGATCTCGTCCCGGTGGGACAGGAGCTGGTCGAGGTCCATCGAGCCGACGACCGTGCGGATGTTCGTCATGGTGAGCGTCATCATCGCGACCTCGAGGTTCGAGACCTCGTAGGAGGCGCGGGCCGCGTCGAGCACCTGGTAGAACACCACAGCGTCGATGGTGACGCCGGCATTGTCGCGCGTGAAGGCCTCCTGGCTCGGCACGTCGATGACCTGCTCCATGACGTTCACCCGCCGGCCGATCCGCTCGACATACGGCACGATGAGCCCGAGCCCGGCCTCGAGGTTGCGCGCGTAGCGCCCGAAGCGCTCCACCGTGTAGACGTGGCCCTGCGGCACGATGTTGATGCCGATCGCGAGCGTGACGATGACGAGCACGGCGAGCGCCACCGCGAAGGCGCTCAGGCCGACCGACAGATCCATGGTTGCCCCCCTCGACGGACCGCGCGGCCATTGAGGCGGAGCCGGCCCGGTTGCGCAAGGGGCGGCCGGGGCTCAGCGCTTCCAGACGCCGAGGCGCTCGGTGCGGGCATGGTCCTCGGCCGCCACGAGGTCGGGCGTGGCCTCGGGGGAGGCGCGGCCGCCGCCGTTGAACAGCACCACCTCGGAGAGGTCGCGCCCCTCCACCTGGCACAGCACGTTCTGGCTTCCGGTCACGGGCTGACAGGCGACCGTGCGGCCAGCGAGGTACCTCGTCAGCTCGTCGGCCTGCCCGCCCCGCACCCACTCGACGCCGAACAGGTGCACGAGCTTGCCGGCGACCCGGAGCGTGGCGGTGTCGATCACCTCGGCCTGGCCGCTGATCTCGTTCGGGTTGGCGGGCGGGCCGGGCGCCGGCTCGGCCGGCGCCTTCTCGACCTCGGCCGGCTGGGCGGGCGGGGACTTCGCGTCCGGCCCGGGCTCGGTCCGGGCGGTGACGGCGGGCGTCTTCGGAGGCGGCGCGGCGGGCTCGCGCTCGATCGTCACGAGGGCGGCGGCCGCCACCGCGAGCACGACGGCGGCGATGCCGCCGTAGAGCCAGCGGCGGTGGAGGCCGTCGTCGCGGTCGCGTCCGAGCCCGGACACGCCCTCGCGCAGGCGCCCGGCCCGGGCCCGCAGGGCGGCGGCGAAGGTTACGCCTGGGCCCGCGGCGGGCTCCGCGGCCCCGGCCCCGGCGAGCGTCGGCCGGCTCCGCAGGCGCCCGGCGAGGCCGCTGCGCAGGTCCGCCAACCGTCCGGCCACCGAGGTCGCCAGCGCCCGGCCGCGCGCGGCCGATTCCGCCGCGAGCGATCTGGCCAGCACCGACTGCGTCTCGACGAAGCGGGCCGTGGCGGCGCGCATCTCGGAGGGCGCCGCGTCCGGGGTGCCGGGCTCGGGCGCGGCCTGCGCGGCCGCCCGCGCGCTCCGCTTGACCGGGACGGGCTCGGGCTCCGGCGACGGCTCGGGGGGCAGGAACAGGGCGGGGTGACGCACCTGCAGCTCGGCGACGAGCTCGGCGAGCGTGAGGAAGACGGGCTCATCCGCGGGCTCGCCGGCCTCCGGCGGGCGCAGGCGCGGCGCCCCGTTCCGGTCGACGACCCGGTAGCCGGGCTCCTCGGCGAGGGGCTCGGTCGCGGCCTCCGCGAGGAGCTGCAGGGTGCGCAGGGCCACGGGCCGGGGCCCGCGCTCCTCGATCGCGGCCCGGATGCGGGCGCGCAGCCGCTCGCGCTCGTCGGCCGTCGGCACGCTCGCGGCGGTCTCGGGCACCCTGCGCTCGTCCAAGGGCTCTGCCTCTCCCGACAATGTCATCGGACGGATCTAGGTCTCCTGCCGCGACCTGTCACACGGCTCGCGGATGCGGTTGCGGGTCGGGGCCTGATTAGAGCATGACGCGGGGAAGGGGAATCCGGCTCTCCGGAAACATCATGCGATCATAGGGGGATAGAGCGGGCTGCCGCGTCCGCTTGATGGAAGCCCGCTCTCGGCGCTGCGCGCGGGTCTCGCCAGCGCCCCGACCGCGCCGTCCCGGCGTAGGACGCGGCTGCGCTCGGACACGATCACGGGCCGCCCCCCGGCGAAGCTCAGCTCCAGCGCCAGCTCGGACACACCCTGCGAGCGGGCGCCCGTGGCCGGGTTCCCGGCCCGGAAATCGAACACCGCGTAGACCATGCAGGTGGCGAGCGCCGCGTTGCAGGCGGTGCGGGTGGTGCCGGGCTGCACCGCGTAGCGGCGCTCGGGCCAGCGCCGGACGAAGCGGCGCTTCTCGGCCATGATGGCGGCCAGCGACAGGGTGCGGCCGTGGAACCGCACCCGCTCGGCATAGAGGCTGGGCGTCGAGCCGACCATGACGTCGCCGGGCGCCGAGACGCTGTCGAGATAATCGTCGACGAAGCGCTGCGCGGCGCCCGCCCAGTCGGCCACGCGGCCCTCCGCCTGCCGCGGCGCCATCGGCGCGGGCGTGGGAACAGGCGCGGGCGTGTCGGCGAGCCGCCGGGGCGCGCGGTGCAGGCCGCGCGCGCGGCGCTCCTGCCGGGCGGCCGCGCGGGAGGGGCGGCTCCGCTCCGCCCTGCGGCGGGGTGGCGCCGCGGCCTCGTCCGCCTCCGGAGCCTCCGGCGCAGCGGCCTGCGGGGGCGCGGCCTCGCGCGGAGGATTCACATTGCGCGGCGCCTTCACGTCGCGCGGCGGCCTGGCCTCGCGCGGCGCGGCGTCCGGGACCGCCGCGCGGGCCGGCGGGTCGACCCATCCCGGCCCGGACTGGGCGCTCGCCCCGCCCGCGGCGAGAAGAGCGCAGAGGAGGGACGCGGCGGACACGGAGACGAGGGACAGGCGCATGCAGATCACCGGTTCGCGGCCGACGGGAGGCGGGTCCGCCCGGCCGGATTGCCTCGGCCGGCCGGTCTGAAACGTCCGCCCGGGTGGCGTGGGTTCCATGCGGGCGCGCCGCCCCTCTCCCGATGGCATGCCACGCGCCCTGCGCCCGCGGCAAGGCTCGGGCGCGTCCGTGCCCGCAATCCAACGGCCCCGCCGCAGCCCGTCCGCGGCGGGTCGGATCCGCCTTGCCCGCGGCGCGGGGGCAACGCGGATTTGACCTGGCACCGGGATTTGATCTGGCGCCGGGATTTGATCTGGCGCCGGGCTTGAGATCGCGCGGGCAGCTCCCAAGTTCGGGACTATCCGGGTCCGGGCCCCTCTGGCGGTCGAGGCGTCGACCGTGATGTCGGACCCCTTCCCTGCCTTTGCGCTGACGCGGCGCGAACGCAACGGAGGGTCCCGACCCTTGCCCGTCATCCCGGCCTACGCCCCCCGCTTGCCTTGCTGCGCGCGTCCCTCGGCGCGTCCCTTCGCGGGAGCCGGGCGATGAGCGGCTCGCCGGCGCCCCGCCGGGCGCTCCTCCTCGTCAACCCGAAGGCCCGCAACGGGAGCGTCTCCCTCGATGCCGTCCGCGACATCCTGCGGCGGGGCGGGATCGAGCCGGTCGAGCCGCCGGAGGACCCCGACTGCACCGCCGTGATCAGGCGGCACGCGCCCGGCGTCGACCTCGTCGTCCTGGGCGGCGGCGACGGCACCCTGAACGCCGCCGCGCCCGCCCTCGTCGAGACGAGGCTCCCGCTCGGCATCCTGCCCCTGGGCACCGCGAACGACCTCGCCCGCTCCCTCGGCCTGCCGCTCGATCCGCTCGCCGCCGCCCGCCTCATCACCACCGCGGAGGCCCGGCCGGCCGATCTCGGCTGGGTCAACGGCCACTACTACTTCAACGTCGCCAGCATCGGCTTCTCGGCCGAGCTCGCCGGCGACCTCACGGCCGAATCGAAGAAGACCTGGGGGGTCCTGGGCTACGCCATCGCGGCGGTGCGGGTGCTGCGCCGGGTGCGGCCCTTCACGGTCACGATCGAGCATGACGGCACCACCGAGAAGGTCGTCACCATCCAGGCCTCGGTCGGCAACGGGCGCCATTACGGCGGCGGCATGACGGTGGAGGAGGGGGCCACCGTCGACGACGGCAAGCTCGACTTCTACAGCCTGGAGGTCGCCCATTGGTGGCGGCTCATCGCCCTACTGCCGGCGCTGCGGCGCGGCACCCACGGGCGCTCGCAGGACGTGCGCGCCTTCAAGACCACCGAGATCCGGCTGACGACGCGCAAGCCCCGGCCGGTCAACACCGACGGCGAGCTGACGACGCACACGCCCGCCCATTTCAAGGTCGTCCCCGAGGCGGTCCGGATCTTCTCGCCCGACCGGGCGAGCCGGCCGGACCGCCAGGGCGCGGGCGGCCTGCTTCCCCTCTGAATCCCCTCACACGTCGAGTCCCGCCCCGTGGATCACTTCCTTCAGCTCGCCGCCGACCCGACCGTCTGGGCCGCGCTCGCCACCCTCATCGTCATGGAGGTGGTGCTCGGGATCGACAACCTGATCTTCATCTCGATCCTGACGAACAAGCTGCCGCCCGAGCAGCGGCAGAAGGCCCGCCGCATCGGCATCGGGCTGGCGCTGTTCCTGCGGCTGGCGCTGCTCGGCACCGTCGCCTTCATCGTGCACCTCACCGAGCCCGTCTTCGAGATCCTGGGCAAGGGCATCTCCTGGCGCGACATGATCCTGATCGGCGGCGGCCTGTTCCTGCTCTGGAAGGCCACCAAGGAGATCCACGAGAGCGTCGATCCGGCCCCTCACGAGGCGAAGGGCTCCGGCGCGGGCCTCGGCTTCGCGGCGGCGATCGGGCAGATCCTCCTGCTCGACCTCGTCTTCTCCATCGACAGCATCATCACGGCGGTGGGCATGACCGAGCACGTGCCCGTCATGATGATCGCCGTCGTCGTCGCCGTGACCGTGATGCTGGTGGCCGCCGACCCGCTCTCGCGCTTCATCGCGGCGAACCCCACGGTGGTGATGCTGGCGCTCGGCTTCCTCATCATGATCGGCATGACGCTGATCGCGGAGGGCTTCGGGGCGCACGTGCCGAAGGGCTACATCTACACCGCCATGGCCTTCTCGGCGGCGGTGGAGGGCCTCAACATGCTGGCCCGCCGCCGCAGGCAAGCCAAGGCCGGCGCCAAGCCGGATACCAGGCCGGGCAACGGGCCGGCCAAGCCCGTGCCGGTGCAGCGCCGGGCGAAGGCGTGAGGCCGCGTCCGGGCCGCCCTCGACGCGGGTCCGGCGCCGTCTCCGGCACGGGCAGGGGACCCGCGCGGTCCGATCGACGTCGAGCCGCGCACTGGCCCCGCTTACCCGTGGGCCCCCTCACCAGCGATAGATCAGGCTGCCGATCACGGTCGCGGGAGCGCCCCGGTAGCAGAAGCCCGCCTGGCAGTTGGTGTAGTCGCGGTCGAAGATGTTGAAGGCGTTCACCTGGGCGCGGAAGCCCTGGTACTTCGGGTCGATCGCGGCGAAGTCGTAGGCGATGAGCGCGTCGAAGAGGGTCACGGTCGGGTTGCGCACCGTGTTCTCGTCGTCGGCGAAGCTCGGGCCCGCGAAGCGGATGCCGCCGCCCAGCGTCAGCCCGGACAGGAGGGAGGATGGCGGGAACAGGTAGGTGGCGAATGCCTTGAAGCTGTCTCCCGGAATGCCGGAGAGATAGTTGCCGTCGATCGGCTGGCCCGTGACCAGCGAGGTCTGGCGCAGGAAGCGGAAGTCGAGATGTGTATAGGCCAGCGTGAGGTTCGTGCCCGGCCCGAAATTCGCGATCGCCTCCATCTCGAAGCCCCGGGAATTCACCACGCCGGTCGCCACGACGTTGGCGAGGTTGTTCGGGTCCTGTCGCAGGATGCTGGACTGCGTGATGTCGAAGCCGGCGATCGCCGCCGTGATGTTCGTGCCCGGGACGGCGTACTTGACGCCGGCCTCGATCTGATCGCCGGTCGCGGGCCGGAAGGGGCGCCCCTTCACGTCCGCGCCGACCTGCGGCGTGAAGGTCGTCGCGTAGCTGGCATACGGCACCAGACCGGGCGCCAGCAGGTAGTTCAGGCCGACGCGGCCCGTGAAGGCGGTGTCGGTCTTGGTCGAGGCCGCGCCGAGCGCCCCCGGAGCGCCGCTGGCCGAGGTCTGCGAAACCCAGTCGTGCCGCCCGGTGAGCGTCAGCACGAAGCGGTCCCACTTCGCCTGTTCCTGCAGGTAGAGCCCGATCTGGTCCTGAGCCTGGCGCGTGGCGCTCGTCAGGGCTGGCCGCGGGATGAACTGGCGACCGTAGTTCAGTGTCGCGATGTCGAGGTCGGGGGCGGTGCCGAAGCCGCCGACGCGGTTCCAATCGTAGTGCTGATAATCGACGCCGCCGAGCAGGGTGTGGACGATCGGGCCGGTCACGACGTGGCCCTCGAGTTGGTTGTCGAGGGCGACCGAGCCGAGATCCTCGATGAACAGGCCGGTGGAGCGCTGCGCCGTCAGCCCGGTGACCGAGTCGATCTGGGTGTAGGGGAAGTCGCCGTTGACGCCGTAGTAGCGGAGGTTCTGGCGGAAGATCAGCTCCGGCGAGAAGGCGTGCTCGAAGGCGTAGCCGACACGATACTGCTGCTGCGTGAAGGCGTTGAACGCCGCATCCCCCTGGTAGAGGCGCGACACGCGAAATCCCGGGGCGTTGTAGAACGCCGAGGTGCCCGGCAGCGTCGCGTTCTGGAACTCGGTGAGCAGCGTGACGGTGGTGTCGGCCGACGGCTTCCAGGTGAAGGCCGGCGCGATGTTGATCCGGTCGTCGGTCGCGCCGGGCAGGAACGTATCGGACCGGCGCACGATGCCGGTGAGGCGGTAGGCCATGGTGCCGTTCGATCCCTCGATCGGCCCGCCGAGATCGAAATTGCCCTGGTAGCGGTCGTAGTTTCCCGCCTGGAACCAGGCTTCGCCGAAGTGGGTGAAGACCGGGCGCTTCGTTGTCACGTCCACGATGCCGCCCGGGGAGCCTAGCCCGTAGAGACCGGATGCCGGACCGCGCAGGATGGTCACGGCCTCCGTCCCGTAGGGCTCGATCCGGGGCACCGCGAGGCCGACCGCGGCCTGGCGCAGGCCGTCGCGGAAGACGCCGTCATAGGTGGCGGAAAAGCCGCGGATGTAGAAGGCGTCGAAGCGGGGATCGAAGCCGAACACGTCCGTGGAGGTGCCCGGCGCGTAGGCGAGCGCCTCGTTGAGCGTCTGCACGTTGCGGTCGTTGAGCTGCTCGCGCGTCACCACCGTGACCGATTGCGGCGTCTCGATCAGCGGCGTGTTGGTCTTGGTGGCCGTCGGGCTGACCCTGGCCGTGTAGCCGACCACCCCGCTCGGGCCGCCCCCGCCCCCGCTGGTGGCGCTGCCGTTGCGGATGCCGGGCCTGGCGGGCGCCGTGCCCTCCACCGAGAGCTGGTCGAGGCTCACGCTGGCATCCTGGGCCCGCACCCCGTCCGCCGCGAGCGCCAACGGCAGGATTGCGATCGAGGCCGCGAAGCGACAGGCAAGCTGATTCATGATGAGACCCTTGGCGGACATCTGGTGCGCCCGAGTCTCACCTTTGCCGCGACAAGCTTTGCCGTTCAAGATCAGTTGATGAATTTAAACCTATACTTAAAATAACTTCAAACTGGGCGACGGAGACTGGCTGCAATGCCTCCGCTGGTCGTCCCGCGCTCGATCGCGGCGAGCCCGCGCCGGAGGGCGTGCTGCCCGGGCGCGCCTGGCACGGGGCCCTGGACAACATGAAATCCCGGTTTCCGGCGGCACGCGCTCGACTCCGGGGCCGGGATGGGAGAGGAAGCGGGGCACCCGTCCCCGGCCGGCGCGGCGCGCCCGCGAACGGTTAACCGCGCCTTAGGCCGATGGCGGTCTGTTCAGGCATTGCCCGCCGCCACGGACCCGACATGCTGCGCGAGATCGTCCTCGACACCGAGACCACCGGCACCGATGCCAGGGGCGGCGACCGCCTGATCGAGATCGGCTGCGTCGAGCTCCTCAACCACATCCAGACGGGCAAGAGCTTCCACCGCTACGTCAACCCGCAGCGGGCGGTCTCCGAGGGCGCCTTCGCGGTGCATGGCCTGTCGGACGCGTTCCTCGCCGACAAGCCGGTCTTCGCCGAGGTGGTGGACGCCTTCCGGGATTTCTGCGGCGACGCCCGGCTCGTGATCCACAACGCGCCCTTCGACGTCGGCTTCCTGAATGCCGAGTTCGCCCGGCTCGGGGCGGCGGCCCCGCCGGCGATCGACCTCGAGGCGGTGGTCGACACCCTCCTGATGGCGCGGCGCAAGCATCCGGGCGCCGCCAACAACCTCGACGCCCTGTGCGCGCGCTACGGCATCGACACCGCCCGGCGCACCAAGCACGGCGCGCTCCTCGACGCGCAGATCCTCGCCGAGGTCTATGTCGAGCTGCTCGGCGGCAAGCAGACGAGCCTCGGCCTCGCGGCGGTCGAGGCCGATGCGGCCGGCGCGCTCGCCCTGCCGGGATCGTCCGATCCCGTCGCGATCGGGCCACGCAGCGTCCGCGCGCGCCTCACGCCGGGGGAGCGGGCCCGCCACGAGGCCTTCCTCGGCACGCTCGGGGCGAACGCGATCTGGCGCGAGTATATCGGCGAGGACGGCACCGCCTGAGGGAGCATCCCGGCCCTCCTCAGCCGATCTGCATGCGGGTCCGGGACCCGAGCCGGGCCAGCAGGCGCACCAGGTCCGGCCGCGCCAGGGCGACGCAGCCCTCCGTCGGCCCGTAGCCCGGCCGCGCGACGTGCAGGAAGATGGCGGAGCCGCGGCCCCGCCGGATCGGGCCGCGGTTGTAGTCGAGGTCGATGACGAGGTCGTAGAGGCCGTCGCCGCGCCACATCGCCTCCGCGCTCACGCCGGGGGCCGGCAGCGTGATCGGACGGTTGTAGCGGCGGTCGCGCGGGTCGTCGCACCAGCCGTCCCGCGGGCGCGTCGCGCGCAAGGGGAGGGCCGTGCGCGGGCGGGCTCCGAACAGGTCCGGCCGGTAGGCGCCCCCGCGCAGCCGGAAGGCGCCCCGCGGCGAGGCGCCGTCGCCCTCGCGCTTGGCGCGGGTCAGGCCCGAGCGGCCGAGCGCGCAGGGGATCGCGGAGGGCCCCGCCAGGACCTGGCCGCGCCGCCGGTCGCCGACGAGGGGGCGCACCCGCAGGATGGTGAGCGTGGTTCGTTTCATCGGGATGTCGCGATCCGGTCGGAGGGGGCGTGCGCGGCGCGGCGGGCGCGAAAATCCTGTATCATTGCGCGCAAGCCAATTCCCAGGCATGAAATCCGTATTACTTTGGCGCGTATGCCCGGATCGCGGAGCGTCAGTCTCGACGAGCCCGAGGCCGGGGCGCCGCCCGCGCCCTCCCCGCGCGGGGCCAGCCTGAAATCCCGGTTTCCGGGCGTGTGTGCCTTGTTTGAGAGTCCCGCGGACGATGTCGAATCCCCATCGCCTCCTCATCTGCGACGATGACGCCACGTTGCGCGAGACGCTGACGGAGCAGCTCGATCTCTACGACGAGTTCATCGTGGTGAGCGATCCCGATGCCGGCACGGCGATCAACCGCGTCGCCGAGGAGCGGGTCGACCTCGCCGTGATGGATCTCGGGCTGCCGGACATGGACGGGCGCGAGGCGGTGCGGATCATGCGCCGGAACGGCTTCCGCGGCCCCGTCATCCTGCTCACCGCCCAGGATTCCGAGGAGGACACGGTCGAGGGCCTGGAGGCGGGCGCCAACGACTACGTCACCAAGCCCTTCAAGTTCGCGGTGCTGCTCGCGCGCATCCGCGCGCATCTGCGCCAGCACGAGGCGAGCGAGGACGCGATCTTCCAGATCGGCCCTTACACCTTCCGGCCGGGCGCCAAGCTCCTCGTCGGCGAGCGCGGCTCGAAGCTGAAGCTCACCGAGAAGGAGACCGCGATCCTGCGCTTCCTCTACCGGGCGGGCCGCGAGGTGGTCGGGCGCGACACGCTGCTCGCCGAGGTCTGGGGCTACAACGCCCACGTCACGACCCACACCCTCGAGACCCATATCTACCGCCTGCGCCAGAAGATCGAGCCGAACCCGGCCACGGCCGCGATCCTCGTCACCGAGGGCGGCGGCTACAAGCTGCTTCCCTGACGCCCGCGCTTCCGGCTCGGTGCCGGCGCCGGGCTTCGGCTCGATCATGCTGCGTTCCGACCGAATCGGTCAAAACGCAGAAAACATGATCGATTCAATAAGTTAGACCATGCTTTGAGCGAAAGCCGTTGCCACTTTCTCGCAGCATGCTCTAAGGATCGCCCCGGATACCGCCGGATGCGGGGCAGGGGCTTCAGGGCTTGGCGCTCGACGACGACATCGCGATCCTCGCCGCCGCCCCGCTGTTCGGGCTGATGAGCCGCGACGCGCTCCGCCTCCTCACCTTCGCGGCCGAGCGGCGCAGCCTCGCGGCGGGCGACCTCCTGTTCGCCCGCGGAGAGCGGGCCGACGGCGGCTTCGTGGTCCTGTCCGGCACGATCGAGGTGAGCCCGCGGGTGTCGGGCGGCAGCGCCGTGGCCGCGGGCCCCTCCGCGCTGATCGGCCGGCTCGCCCTGTTCCTGCGCGGCGAGCGCCCCTCGGATGCCCGCGCCGCCGCGCCCGCCGAGGTGATGCGCATCACCCCGGCCCTGATGCGGCGCGTGCTGGAGGAATTCCCGGACGCCGCCGCGGCGATCCACGACACGCTCGCGGACGACCTGGCGGGGCTGACGCGCGGGCTCGGCCGGGTGCGGGCGCAGCTCGACGGCGTCTGAGGGACGGGGCGGCGCCCTCAGGTGACAGGCCGGGTCCGCTTTTGTAAGCACGGGCTCGCCGCGGCCCCGCGGAAACGACCCCGACGGATCAACCGATGTCCCACGCCGATCTCGCCACCACCATCGAAGCCGCCTGGGAGGACCGCGTCGGCATCGACACCGGCACCCGCGGCCGCGTGCGCGAGGCGGTCGACGAGGCCCTGGACCTGCTCGATTCCGGCCGCGCCCGCGTCGCCGAGAAGGCCGACGGCGCCTGGCAGGTGAACCAGTGGCTCAAGAAGGCGGTGCTGCTCTCCTTCCGCCTCAACGACATGGCGCCGATCGCGGGCGGCCCCGGCGGCGCGCCCTGGTGGGACAAGGTGCCCTCGAAGTTCGAGGGCTGGGGCGAGGACGCGTTCCGGCAGGCGGGCTTCCGGGCTGTGCCCGGCTGCTTCGTGCGCCGCGGCTCCTTCATCGCGCCGGGCGCGGTGCTGATGCCCTCCTTCATCAATCTCGGCGCCCATGTCGGCAAGGGCACCATGGTCGACACCTGGGTGACGATCGGCTCCTGCGCGCAGGTCGGCGAGAACTGCCACATCTCCGGCGGCGCCGGCATCGCGGGCGTGCTGGAGCCGCTCCAGGCCAACCCCGTCATCATCGAGGACAATTGCTTCATCGGCGCCCGCGCCGAGGTGGCCGAGGGCGTGATCATCGGCGAGGGCAGCGTGCTCTCGATGGGCGTCTATATCGGCGCCTCGACCAAGATCGTGGACCGCACCACCGGCGAGGTCATGTACGGGCGCGTGCCGCCCTACTCGGTGGTCGTCTCCGGCACCATGCCCGGCAAGGCCCTGCCCGACGGCTCGGCCGGGCCGGGCCTCTACTGCGCCGTCATCGTCAAGCGCGTCGATGCCGGCACCCGCGCCAAGACCGGCATCAACGAGCTCCTGCGGACCTGAGGGCCGGGCGCGCGGCGCGTCGTCGGGCGACGTGTCGCGCGCCCGGACGCGCCCGAAACGCGCTACATGTCGCCGGATGGCGGGACCGCGGATCGGTCCGGTCCGCCGCCGAGGGGGGAGAGCCATGGTCGAGCCGGCGCACGCCACCCGCACCCTGAGCCTCGACGTCGCGGGCCGGCGGGTCCCGACGCCCTGCGACGTGGTCGGCCACGGGCCGGAGGCGCTGCTGCTGCCGGCCCTGTCGTCGATCTCGGCCCGCTCCGAGATGCGGGCGCTCGCCAAGGATCTCGGCCACGATTACCGCTGCCTCGTGCCGGACTGGCCGGGCTTCGGCGACCAGCCGCGGGCGCGCCTGCCGCTCAACCCGGGAACGCTCCACGCCTTCCTCGACGCGCTGCTCGCCGCCGCGCCCGGCCCCTACGCGCTCGGGATCGCGGCCGGCCACGCGGCGGGCTACCTCGTGGTCGCCGCCCGCAAGGAGCCGCGGCGCTTTTCCCGGCTCGTCCTGATCGCCCCGACCTGGCGGGGGCCGCTGCCCACCATGATGGGCCCCGAGCGGCGCGGCCTGTTCCGGGCCCTGCGCCGCACCATCGAGTCGCCGTTCCTCGGCGACGTGCTCTACCGCATCAACATCAGCCCGCCGGTGATCGGGCGGATGATGCGCGCCCACGTCTACGCCGATCCCGCCCACGTCACGCCCGGCGTGATCGCCGACAAGCACGCGATCACCCGCCAGCCCGGCGGACGCTTCGGCACCGCGGCCTTCGTCACCGGCGGCCTCGACCCGGTCGAGACCCGCGAGGATTTCCTCGACCTCTTCACCGGCGCCCTGCCGCCGATCCGGGTGCTGCGGCCCGAGCGCGCGCCGCGCCGCTCGGGCGCCGAGATGGACGCGCTCGTGGCCACCGGCCGCGTCGCCCGGGCGACGATTCCGGGGGCGCTCAGCCCGCACGAGGAATATGCCGGCGAGGTCGCGGCCGCGATCCGGGCGGCCGCCTGACCGATCACAGCCGTGTCGCACGCCGCGCGTAGAGCGTGGCACCCTCGCCCGAAGGCCCGAGACCGAGATGCACCGCCCGTTCCCGACCCGCGCCCTCCTGGCCCAGATCCTGCTCCACGCCGTCCTCTGCGCCGGCCCCGCCGGGGCTGCCCCCGCGGCCGAGCGGCAGGGTGGCGGGCCGGGCAGCCAGGAGAGGGCGGGCACCCAGGAGAAGGCGGGCACCCAGGAGAAGGCGGGCACCCAGAAATCCGCGCCCTCGGTCGGCGCCGACCCGATCAAGCCGGACCAGCCGGCGCACAAGCCCTATCTCACCGACGCGACGATGCCGGACACGACCCTGATCCTGCCGCCACCGCCTCCGAGCCACTCGGCGGCCGAGGCCGCCGACCGCGTCGCCTACAACAACACCCGGGCGCTCAAGGGCAGCCCGCGCTGGGACCTCGCCACGGCCGACGTGGCGGAAGGGGCCGCGGCGATCCTCGACAATTTCGCCTGCGTGCTCGGCAGCCGCCTCGAGCAGGCCCGCGTGCCCGCCCTGATCAACCTCCTGGAGCGCGCCCGCCTCGACATCGCCCGCGCCACCCGCGACCCCAAGGTGCATTACCGGCGCCTGCGCCCCTTCATCGGCAACGAGGCGCCGATCTGCGTGCAACGCTCGCAGGCGCTCGCCGACAGCTTCAGCTACCCGTCCGGCCACGCGACCCAGGGCTGGGCCTACGCGCTGATCATGGCGAGCCTCGTGCCCGAGAAGGCGACCGGCATCCTCCTGCGCGGCCGCTCCTACGGCGAGAGCCGGGTGGTCTGCGGCGTGCACTGGCTGAGCGACGTCGAGGCCGGCCGCACCAACGGCGCCGCGATCGTGGCCGCCCTGCAGGGCGATCCGGGCTTCCGGGCGGACCTCGAGCGCGCCCGCCAGGAGCTCGCCCGGACGCTCGCCGGCGGCGGCAGCCCGCCCGACCAGGCGACCTGCGCCCGCGAGGAGGCTGCCGCGAAGGAGCCGGTGCTCTGATCCGGCATCCGCGCGGCTGACCTCCCCGGCGTCCCGACGGGCCCGGCCGAGGACCGGCCTCCGACCCGCGCCCTCATCCTGAGGCGCGAAGCGGAGCGGAGCCTCGAAGGAGGCTTCCAGGACCCGCAATGCCCTCTGGAGCCCTCCTTCGAGGCCGCTGACGCGGCGCCTCAGGATGAGGAGGGAGGATGGGACGAAGGGAGCTGCCGGCTCCGCGCCGATGGCCGCTTCGCCAGATCCTGCAGGCGGGCCCAATCCCCTCGGATCAGGGCTTCCTTCTTGGCCCGGCTCCAGCCCTTGATGCGCCGCTCGGAGGCGATCGCGTCGGTGATCCGCTCGAAATCCTCGGCATAGACCAGCGTGACGGGGCGCCGCCGGCTGGTGTAGCCCGGGTAGGTGCCGCTCTGATGCTCGCCAAGGCGTTTATCGAGGCTCTGCCCGCGGGCCGATCCGACGTCGTAGCTGCCGTCTGCGCAGCGCAGGATGTAGACGAAGGCGTTCATGGCTGGCAGCCTCGGCGCCGAGCCAGGATGGGCGGAGCCGCAGGCCCGAGCAAGTGAACTCGGTGTGAGCCGATCCATGGGCGAGCCTTCCACCGGGCATCTCAGGACGCGGGTGGGCGGGACGGAGATCCAGGCGGCCCCCCGAGCGTCGCGATGATCCGCGCCACCTCCCCTTGCGCGTGCGCGAAGCCGAGGCCCGTGTCGATCACGAAGTCGGCGCGGGCGCGCTTCTCGGCATCGGGCATCTGCTTGGCGAGGATCGCCGCGAAGGCGGTCTCGTCCAGGCCGGGGCGGGCCAGCACCCGGGCGCGCTGCACCTCGGGCGGCGCGGTGACGACCAGGACCGCGTCGCAGCGCCCCTCGCCGCCCGTCTCGTAGAGGAGCGGGATGTCGAGGAGAACGAGCGGCTCGCGGGCGTGGCGGGCGAGGAAGTCGCGGCTCTCCGCCTGGACGAGGGGATGCACGATGGCTTCGAGCCGCGCGAGGCGCTCCGGGGCCCCGAGCACGGCCGCGCGCAGCGCCGCCCGGTCGACGGCGCCGTCAGGCGAGAGCGTGCCGGGGAAGGCCCGCCCGATCGCCTCGGCCGCCGCCCCGCCCGGCCCGTACAGGGCATGCACCGCCGCGTCCGCGTCGTGGACCGGCACGCCGGCCTGCGCGAACATCCGGGCGGTGGCCGACTTGCCCATGCCGATCGAGCCCGTGAGCCCGAGCACGAAGGAACGCCCCTCCGGCCGCGCCAGGGTCCGCGTCATCGCGGCGCGATGTCCGCGACGAGGCGGGCGCGCAGGGCCTCGCTGACCCGCGGCCGGACCCCGAACCACGCCGCGAAGCCCGGCACCGCCTGATGCAGCAGCATGCCGAGCCCGTCGACCGCCGCGAGGCCGCGCGCCCGCGCGGCGGCGAGGAGCGGCGTCTCGAGCGGAACGTAGACGATGTCGGCGACCGCCGCCTGCCCGGGCAGGCCCGCGATGTCGAGGTCGAGCGGCGGCTGGCCCGCCATGCCGAGCGCGGTCGTGTTCACGAGGAGCCCGGTCTCGGGCAGCCATCTCGCGAGATCCTCCCACGCGATCGCGCGGGCCTGCGCCGGCTCCAGCGCCGCCAGGGCCTCCGCCCGGGCCGGCGTGCGGTTGGCGACGAGGATCCGGGCGACGCCCCGCTCGGCGAGGCCCACCACGACGGCGCGGGCCGCGCCGCCCGCCCCGAGCACGAGGGCGGTGCCCCCGGTCGCGCGCGGCCAGTCGGCCCCGAGGCTCTGGTCGAGATGGGCGATGAAGCCCGGCGCGTCGGTGTTGTCGCCGAGGATCCGGCCGTCGGCGCCGACGACCAGCGTGTTGACGGCGCCGATCTTCGCGGCCCGCGGCGAGAGCGCGTCCGCCAGCCGGCAGGCCGCCTCCTTGTGGGGGATCGTGACGTTGCCGCCGGCAAACCCCGATCCCGGCAGGCCGCTGACGAAGTCCGGGAAGGCCTCGGGCGCCACGTCGATCCGCTCGTAGCTGCCCGCGATGCCGTGCTCGGCGAGCCAGTGCCCGTGGATCAGCGGCGAGCGCGAATGGGCGATCGGGTGCCCGACCACGAAGGCTCGCGTCACGGTCCCCTTGCTCATGCGAACTCCGATCCATCGCTTCGCGACGGCGGCCTTCGCCGTCTCTCGGATGCCGCGCGGGCTCGCGCGATACGGGACCCGGCCCGGCCTGCCGGCCCCCGTATCACGCGCTGCACGCCCGGGCGATCAGGCAGGGCGGGCCGCCCGCCTCCTCGATCTGCAGCGTCGTATGGGCGATCCCGAAGCGGCCGCGCAGCTCCGCCGCGACCTCGAGGAGAAATCCGTTGCCGGGATGACCCTGCGCCATCACGAGATGCGCCGTGAGCGCGACCTCGGTGGTGCTCATCGGCCAGATGTGGAGGTCGTGCAGGTCCGACACGCCGGGCCGCCCGCGCAGGTAGAGCCGGACCTGCTCCGGCTCGATGCCGGGGGGAACCGCCGCGAGCGACATCGCCACGCTGTCGCGCAGCAGCCCCCAGGTCGCCCAGACGATGAGGCCCGCGATGACGAGGCCGACGAGCGGGTCGATCCGGTCGAACCCGGTCATCCAGATGACGAGGCCCGCCAGCACCACCCCAGCCGAGACCGCCGCATCCGCCGCCATGTGCAGGAAGGCGCCCCGGATGTTGATGTCGCCCTCGGCGCCCGAGGCGAAGAGCCAGGCGGTGAGGCCGTTCACCAGGATGCCGATCCCGGCGACCGCCATCACGGTGAGGCCCGCGACCGGCTCCGGATGGACGAGGCGCACCAGCGCCTCCCACAGGATCGCGCCCGTGGCGACGAGCAGGAACACCGCGTTGAACAGGGCGGCCAGGATCGAGGAGGCGCGCAGCCCGTAGGTGAAGCGGGGCGTGGCCCTGCGCCTCACCAGGACCGAGGCGATCCAGGCGACGAGGAGGCCGAGCACGTCCAGGAGGTTGTGCCCGGCATCGGCCACCAGCGACATCGATTGGCTGGCGAAACCGTAGCCCGCCTCGACCAGGACGAAGGCGGTGTTGAGCCCGATGCCGATCGCGAAGGCCCTGCCGAAGCTTGCGGGCGCGTGCACGTGGCCCGGCGCATGACCCGACGTATGGCCGTGCCCGCCGTGACCGTGGCCGTGGTGATGCCCGTGGTGGTCGGGCCCGGCATGATCCTGCGCGGGATGGTCGTGGTGCTGGTCGACAGGGCCGGTCACGTCCGCCGCCTTCTGGTTCGGTATCGCGGGATCAGAGCCGCAGGAGCCCCCGCGCGCGCAGCCGCGCGAGCAGCGCCAGCAGCGGCAGGCCGAGGATGGTGGAATGCTCGCCCGCGACGCCGGCGAAGAGGTGGATGCCGAGCCCCTCGAGCTGGTAGGCGCCGACGCTCGCGGTGACGCGGGTCTCGCCGGCGAGCTCCACATAGGCCGCGATCTGCCCGGCATCGAGAGGCCGGAGCGTGAGATGGGCGGTCTCGACGAAGCTCTCGGCGACGCGGCCCCCCGCGGCGATCGCGACGCCCGAATGCAGCGCGTGCGTGCGCCCGGCCAGACGCGCCAGATGCGCGCGGGCCGCCGCGGCGTCGGCGGGCTTGTGGAAGACCTCGCCGCCGAGGTCGAGCACCTGGTCGGCCCCGATCACGATCCGGTCCGGGTGGCGGCTCGCCACCGCCGCCGCCTTGGCCTCGGCGAGCCGCCGCGCGAGGTCGGGGGGTGCGAGCCCCGCGCCGGCGGCCTCGACCGCCCGCTCGTCGATGCCGGGCGCCGCCGTCTCGAGGGGGAGCGCCGCGCCCTCCAGGAGGACGCGGCGCGTCGGGCTCGTCGAGGCGAGGAGGAGCGGCGCGTCGGGAATCCAGGGGGTCGGCACGGGGCGATGCATCGGCCCAATGTCACCGATCGGGGCCGGCCCGCAAGCCGGCTTCAGGCGGCGCGGGCCCGGCCCGCCGCCCGATCCGGCCCCGCATCGGCCGCGAGCGCCGCGCAGGATCCGCTCGCCTCGGCGGCGACGAGCCGCTCGTGGACATCGGGCCAGCGGTGATTCGAGCGGATCACGGGCAGGCGATCCTTTTCGACCACGCGGCGAGCCTGAGCGAGGTCATGCAATTCCAGCGGGAACCCGCCGCGGCCGCCCGCCGGGACCGCCCGCGCCAATGCGAGATCGGGCCGCTTCCCGCGACGGTATTTCATGGTTTGTTCCAAGGCCGCACGCCTCCCCGGCTTCGGGCCGGACGAGTGTGCCGGCCCGGATGCGGCCTCGGGATGACCGCCGTCCGATCAAGCTCTCGCGAGCGTGCCCGCTCCCTAGACGGCGATGAACTTGAGCCGGTGCTCGCGGTACAGGTCCAGGATCGCGGCCGCCGTCTCCTCGATCGAGCGCCGGGTCACGTCGATCGTCGGCCAGCGGTGCTTGGCGCAGAGCCGGCGCGAGGACGCCACCTCGTCGGCCACCGCGTCGCGGTCGACGTAGAGGGAGGAATCGCCGGCATTCAGGCTGAGCAGCCGGTTCTGCCGGATCTGGACGATGCGCTCGGGGCTCGCCAGCAGCCCGACGACGAGGGGCCGGCGCACGGTCTCGAGCGCCGGCGGCAGCGGCATGGCTGGCACCAGCGGGATGTTGGTGGTCTTGAGGCCGCGATTGGCGAGGTAGATCGAGGTCGGCGTCTTCGAGGTGCGGCTGACGCCCACCAGGATCACGTCGGCCTCCTCCAGATCGTCGGGCAGGTTGCCGTCATCGTGCGCCAGGGTGAAGTTCATGGCGTCGATGCGCTTGAAATACTCCGCGTTGAGCATGTGCTGGGCGCCCGGTCGGGCCGTCGTCTGCGCCCCGAGATAGGATTGCAGCAGGGCGTGGACCGGCTGCAGCACCGAGAGGCAGGGCGATCCCGTCTCGCGGCAGGCGGCCTCGAGGCGCTCGACGAGCTCGTGCCCGACGAGCGTGTAGAGGACGAGCCCCGGTGCCGCCTCGATTTCCGAGATCACTCGCTCCAGCTGCGGCCCCGAGCGCACCAGCGGATAGACGTGCTCGATCGCCGACACGCCCTCGTACTGGGCAGCGGCCGCGCGGCCGACATTGATCAGCGTCTCGCCCGTCGAGTCCGAGACGAGGTGGAGATGGAAGTAGCTGCGGCTCATCCGGTCTCAAAGCTCCTCCGGCCGCGGAGGAGAGACCCGGATCGGGCCTTGTCCACCGCGGACCATCAGGGGAGTCGACGATTGTGGATAAGGCGCCCCGGCCGCAGGGTCCAGCGCAGCCGAGCCGGGCGCGATCGACTCCGCCGTCAACAGGACGTCATAACGGTGCTGCGGGACTCGCCGCGCATGGGAGAATCCGGGACATGCGGAGGCCGCGCGACGGTAGACCCCGCGCAAGCCGCTGGCGAGGCTGTCCTATCGCGGACATTAGATCGGATCTGTTAAAGCCCTCTTAACGGCAGGGCGGCGGGGACGGCCTGTGGACGCCGTTGCGATCCCGCGATCCAGCCGCCAAGAGAAAAAACAGAGTCCTAGAATCTCTCTTCTTTGAAGAGGGCCGCCGTGGGGACGGCAACGCCGCGCTCCACCACGTTCGGGCTCAAGGGGTTTTCGGCAGCAACGCCGTCGTGCGGAGCGCATGGGCGGAGAGGGGAGAGGGCATGGCCCAGGCTGATCAGGCGGACCGCAAGGTCCTGCGCGTTCTCTCGGGCGAGGCTCTGTCGCCTCCGCCGGCCTGGCTGATGCGCCAGGCCGGGCGCTACCTTCCCGAATATCGGGAGACCCGCGCGGAAGCCGGTTCCTTCCTCGACCTCTGCTACAGCCCGGACCTCGCCGTCGAGGTCACCCTGCAGCCGATCCGCCGGTTCGGCTTCGAGGCCTCGATCCTGTTCTCGGACATCCTCGTCGTGCCGCACGCGCTCGGGCAGGACGTGCGCTTCGTCGAGGGCGAGGGCCCGCGGCTCGATCCGCTCGCGGGCCGGCCCGAATTCGAGCGGCTGCGCGCGGCCGACGATCCGGCCATCTTCACCCATCTGGAGCCGGTCTTCGAGACGGTGCGGCGGCTGCGGCGGGAATTGCCGCCCGAGACGACTCTGCTGGGCTTCTGCGGCGCGCCCTGGACGGTCGCGAGCTACATGATCGGCGGGCGCGGCACGCCGGACCTCGCACCCGCCCGCGCACTCGCCGAGAGCGACCCAGCGCTCGTCGACGCGCTGATCGATCGCCTCGTCGCGGTCCAGATCGAGTACCTCGTGCGCCAGCTCGAGGCGGGGGCCGATGCCGTGCAGATCTTCGAGTCCCACGCGGGCACGCTGCCGAAGGCATCGGCTCCGATCGGCGCGGTCGAGCCGGTCGGGGACGGCGCCGAGAGCGCTCCGAGGGAGACCGGAGAGGCGGATGCGCTCAGCCGCTGGTCCTTCCGGCCGATCGCCCGGATGATCGCGGGGATCCACGCGCGAGTGCCGGGTGCGAAGATCATCGTGTTCGCGCGGGGCTCGGGTCTCGACGGGCATGCCCGCGTCGTCGCCGAGACCGGTGCGGACGCCGTCGGCGTCGACTGGGCGGTCGATCTCGCCGCCCTGCGCGCCCGCTTGCCGGCGAGCACCGTGACACAGGGCAACCTGCATCCCGATATCCTGATCGAGGGCGGCCCCGCCCTCGACGCCGCGGTCGATGCCGTGCTCGAGGCGACGCGCGGCCTGCCGCATATCTTCAATCTCGGCCACGGCATCACCCCGCAGACGCCGATCCCGCACGTGGAGCGGATGCTGGCGCGTCTCCGGGGATGCTGAGCCGATGCTCTATGACTGGATCAAGGCAGGGCACCTCATAGCGCTGATCGCCTGGATGGCGGCGATGCTCTACCTGCCGAGGCTGTTCGTCTATCATGCCTCGCTCACACCCGGGCCGGCCGCCTCGGCACAGTCCGAGACGTTCAAGGTGATGGAGCGGCGCCTCCTCAAGGCGATCATGACGCCGGCCATGATCGCTACCTGGATCTTCGGCCTGACCCTCTCCTATCTGAGCGGGTTCTACGCCGCGGGCTGGCTGCAGGCGAAGTTCGTGCTGGTGTTGATCCTGTCGGGGATGCACGGGGCGTTCGCCCGCATGGTCAAGGACTTCGCGGCGGACCGGAACACCCGGTCGCCGAGATTCTACCGCGTGATCAACGAGGTGCCGACCGTTCTGATGATCGTCATCGTGATCCTCGCGGCCGTGAAGCCCGCTTTCCGCTGAGGCTGTCATCCCGGATCCTGTCGCGGCGGGATCCGGGAGCGGACCGACTTGCTGCGCCGGCGGTTTCGGGCGAGCCTCGCGGCCTTGCACCGAGCAAGGGTTGGAACGCCGATGCCGACGCGCTGGACAGTGCCGACCGCCCTCGTGTTCGCGGCCCTGGGAGCCGGTCCGGCCCGGGCCGCGAGCTTCCCGTGCGAAAAGGCCGAAGCGCCCGATGAGCAGGCCGTCTGCGCGAACCGTTCGCTCAACGACCTCGACGTCGAGATGGCGGTCAGGTTCGAGATCCTGAAGGACCTGCTGCCGATGGGCGGCCGCGGCAAGCTGCGGGACGACCAGGAGGCGTGGCTCGCCGAGCGGCGCGCCTGCGGGGCCGACGCGGCGTGCCTGTGTCAAGCCTACGAGGCGCGGCTCAAGGTTCTGCGCGCCGTCTTCTCGGAATTCGCGAAGCAGGGCCCGCAATAGCGCCCGTCGAGGCTCCTGCCAGTCCTTCAGAGCCGCGCGAGCAGGCGCTCGGCGAGCGGGTTCTCCGCCGAGAACGCGTAGTCGATGCGGCGCACGGTGACGGCGCGCGCGCCCGCGCGCACCAGGGCGTCGGAGAGGTCGAACACGCCGTCGGCCGGGCAGCGCAGCACGATCTCGCCGTCCGGGCTTCGCGGCGCGCCGTAAGGCAGTTCGGCCTCGTGCAGGCCTGCCAGGGTCGCCAGGTCGATCTCACCGTCTTCCGGCAGGGCGGCGCGCACCTCCCGGGTCGTGCGGGCGCGCTCCTCGGCGGCGATGCGGCCGAGCACGGCCCAAAGGGCCTCGCGCTGGCGCTCGCCCCAGGACGCCTTGAGCGAAGCGACGAGATTGGCCTCCGAGCGCAGGATGACGCCGTCGTCGAGGATCTTGAGCGCGTTCGCCGCGAGCGTCGCCCCCGTCGTCGTGATGTCGACGATGATCTCGGCCGAGCCGGCCGCCGGCGCGCCCTCGGTGGCGCCCAAGCTCTCGACGATGCGGTAGTCGGCGACGCCCTTCTCGGCGAAGAAGCGGCGGGTCAGGTTCACGTACTTGGTGGCGATGCGCAGGCGCCGGCCCTGGTGCGCCCGCATCCCAGCCGCGACCTCGTCGAGGTCGTCCATGGCGCGCACGTCGATCCAGGCCTGCGGCACAGCGACCACCACCGTCGCCTGGCCGAAGCCGAGGGGCGTTAGCAGCTCGACCTGGTCCTGCCCATCGGGCAGCGTCTCCCGGATCAGATCCTCGCCCGTGATACCGAGATGGGCCGCCCCGGAGGCGAGATGGCTCGCGATCTCGGAGGCCGAGAGGTAGCGCACCTCGACATTCGGCACGCCGACGAGCCTGCCCCGGTAGTCGCGCGCGCCCGCGCCCTGTGCGAGCTTGAGACCGGCCCGGGCGAAGAAGGCGCTGGCATTCTCCTGCAGGCGCCCCTTCGAGGGTACGGCGAGCACCAGGGGGCCGTTGCTCGGACTGGATGCCGTCATGGGACGCGCCTCACTCGCCACGGGTTTCGTCCGCCCGGCCCATCCGGTTGAGCCAGAAGGCGCAGCCGACCGCGGGCAGCGGAGCCGGGCTGCCGAGATGAGTGAGCAGACCATCGTAGCGGCCGCCGCCCACCAGAACGTGCGCGCCGGCGCCACCGGTGGTCACCTCGAAGATGAAGCCCGTGTAGTAGTCGAGGTTGCGCACGAAGCCGCCCGAGTAGGCGAAGCGCTCGACGGGAAGGCCGCGCGCCGCCATGAAGCCGGTGCGCTCCTCGAAGAGGTTCAATGCCGCCTCGAATGGCTGATGCCGGAGTCCCGCGTCCCGCGCGAGCTCGCGCAGTGAGCGGGCGGCCGCGTCCGGTTCTCCCGCGATCGCGCGGTAGCGGTCTATGACGGCGCGGTTCTCGGCGTTGAGCCCCGTGCCCCCTTGCGCCTGCGCGGTTGCCCTGGCGAGGAAGCGCTCGGCGATCTCGCCCGCGCTGCGCCCCCCGACCCGCGAGATCCCGGCGATCGAGAGCACGTCCTCCACGAAGGCGCGCACGCCCTTCGGATCCTGACCCTGGATCGCCGCGAGCAGGCCCGCGTGCGGCTCCTCGGACGCGGGCGCGTTCGTCACCCCGTCGAGGGAGCGGCCGGCGGCGAGCGCCCGCAGAGTGCGGCGCTTGGCGGCCGGCGGCACCGCGAGCCCGTCGAGGAGCGCCACCGTCAGACCCATGTCGCCGAGGCGCACCCGCACGTCCGTGCGGTCGAACAGGGTGAGTCCTTCGAGGGCGAGACCGAGCACCTCGGCGTCGGCGGCCGGCGTGTCGGCGCGGCCGATCGATTCGATGCCGGCCTGCAGGAACTCGTCCGGCTCGTCGCCGGCGAGGCGGAAGACGGGTCCGAGATAGCTGTAATCGGCACTCCGGCCGTCGGCCCGGGAGCGGTGGAGGCGGCAGACGGGGATGGTGAATTCGGGCCGCAGGCACAGCTCGGTGCCGGCCTCGTCCTGGGTGACGAAGATGCGCCGGCGGATATCCTCGCCGGAGAGTTCGAGGAACGGCTCCACGGGCTGGAGCACGGGCGGCGACACGAGGCCGTAGCCGGCTTCCTCGAAGTGTCGAGCGAGCCGCGCCTGCGCGTCGGTGCCCGCGCTGGGGCTGCCTGGCTCGGGTAGCATCATGGGTCCACTCGCCCTGTTCTGGCGGCTGTCTAGCAACCTGCTGGCCCGTTGGCGACCGCGCCCGGCCGGTATGATTGCGGATGAGGGCTCCGGCGCGGTCCCGCGCGTTTCGGAACAAACCCTGTACGTCCGGTCCTAGAGCGCGTCCGCCGCGAAGTGCCGCGCCAGCACCGCGCGGACGCGCTCGACCATCTCGGCCTCCGGCACCGAGAACTGGGCCGGCCGGGCGGCCTTCCACTCGGCGTTGCTGGCGATGCTCTCGGCGGCCCTGGCGCCCTCGATCAGGTCCTTGATCTGGACCTCGCCGGCCTCGCGCTCGTTCGAGCCCTGGATGATCGCCACCGGCGCGCGACGGCGGTCGGCGTACTTCATCTGCGCCTTCATGCCCGCGCCGCCGAGATAGAGCTCGGCCCGGATCCCGGCCGTGCGCAGCTGCGCCACGAGGCGCTGGTAATCGGCGATGCACTCGCGGTCGAGCACCAGCACGACGACGGGGCCGGGCTCGCGCGCGCCCTCGAGGAGCGGACTCCTGACGAGCTGCAGCGCCGAGAACAGGCGCGAGACGCCGATCGAGAAGCCGGTGGCGGGGACGGGCTCGGGCCGGAAGCGCCCGACGAGGCCGTCGTAGCGCCCGCCGCCCGCCACCGAGCCGAAGCGCACGACCTGACCGTCCTCGTTGGTGACGGGAAACGTCAGCTCCGCCTCGTAGACGGGGCCCGTGTAGTATTCGAGGCCCCGCACCACGCTCGGGTCCGCCCGGATCTGGTCGTGGCCGTAGCCGGCGGCCGCGCAGAGCCGCATGATCGCGTGCAGCTCCGCGATGCCCTCGCGCCCCGTCTCGGACTCGCCGACGACGTCGCTCCAGGAGCGGAAGAACTGCTCCCAGAAATGCACGCGGTCGCCGCCGCCGCTGGGGGAGGCCTGGAACGAGACGTAGGCGAGGATGCGCTCGATCGCGGCCTCGTCGAGCCCCGCGCCCCTCGTGAAGTCGCCGCTCTCGTCGCGGCGGCCGGGGCCGAGCAGCAGGCGCACCCCGTCGGGTCCGAGCCGGTCGAGCTTGTCGATGGCGCGCAGCACGGTGAGGCGGCGCCCGGCCTGCTCCTCGCCCGAGAGGCCGATCGCCTCCATGACGCCGTCGAGCACCTTCCGGTTGTTCACCTTGACGACGTACTGGCCCTTCAGCCCGAGCCGGTCGAGGGTGTCGGCCGCCATCATGCAGATCTCGGCATCGGCCGCGACGGAGGCGGCGCCGACGATGTCGGCGTCGAACTGCATGAACTGGCGGAAGCGGCCCGGCCCCGGCTTCTCGTTGCGGAAGACGTGGCCGGCGCGGAAGCTCCGGTAGGGCTTCGGCAGTGCGTCGAAATGCTCGGCCACGAAGCGGGCGAGCGGGGCCGTCAGGTCGTAGCGCAGCGACAGCCAGGATTCGTCGTCGTCCTGGAAGGAGAATACCCCCTCGTTCGGCCGGTCGAGATCGGGCAGGAACTTGCCGAGCGCCTCGGTGTACTCGATGAAGGGCGTCTCCAGCGCCTCGAAGCCGTAGAGCGCGAAGGTGCGGCGGATCTCCTCCAGCATCCGCCCCTGCGCGGCGATCTCGTCCTCGCGGCGATCGAGAAATCCGCGCGGCAGGCGGGGCTTCAGGGTGCCGGCCTTCTTGGCCTCGGCCTTGGACATGGGTCTTCGCTTCGTCTCGCGCTTCGAATAACCCGCCCGGCTCTATCGCGGGCGGGGGGAAGCGGCAAGCGCGCGGCCTCCTACGCGGTCAGCCTCAGCGCCATGAGGGCCGCGAGGCTCACGATCGCCAGCGGCATCTGCAGCGGGCGCAGCCGCGCGAAGAACAGGGGCGCCTCGCCTCGCCGCGCGGCGACCGGGTCGAGCACCGCGATCGCGAGATAGCCGAGGATGAGGAGGACGAGCGCCAGGGGCTCCCGGCCGAGCCACGTCGCCACGAGCGCCGCGAAGCCGAGGCAGAACAGGCCGAGCATGGTGGCGATCTGGAAGAGGGTCTCGCCGCCCTCCTGCCGGAAGGAGACGCCGCGGCGCACGCCGGAGAGGAATAGCAGGATCGCGCAGGCCCACAGCACCGTCAGGGTCGCGAGGCCCCGGCCCAGGTCCCCGCCCAGCCACCAGGCGCCGGCCGCGCCGGCGAGGAAGGGCAGCATCGGGCCGTAGCCGAGGACGATGCCGAGCCACGGCGTCTCGCGCGGCTCCCAAGCCGTGACGGTCCTGCCCGCCGCATCCTGCCGCATCGCCGCCCGCTCCGGTCCCGGGACTCGTCGGGCAACCGGCGCGGGCGTGGGGCGGTTCCGGCCTTCAGGCCGGCTGCATCGCCGCGCGGGCCTCCCGTCGGCGTGTTCGGCGTCCGGGCTCGGTTGTGGCGTCGAGCCAGACGACGAGGGCAAGCGCGATGAGGGCGGGGGCGCCGAGGGCCAGGAAGGA